>DUNK01000030.1 GCA_012839355.1 Acholeplasma sp. | reverse complement strand
TTTTGCTATTTGAAAACACATCGGTGTCATCTGCTCTATAATAATACGTTTTGTTACCCTAAAAATTTTTGCTATTTGAAAACATACAATGACATTACGTGCATTATCGACTGGTTTTGTTACCCTAAAAATTTTTGCTATTTGAAAACCGTATCCATCGCCGTATAAATTCCAACCATGTTTTGTTACCCTAAAAATTTTTGCTATTTGAAAACAAAACGGCAAGAGTGACACAACCGATATAAGTTTTGTTACCCTAAAAATTTTTGCTATTTGAAAACCATTTAATCTTGATGATGTAAAGTCAATTAGTTTTGTTACCCTAAAAATTTTTGCTATTTGAAAACGAAAAAACTAAGATCAAACAGTAAAGAAGTGTTTTGTTACCCTAAAAATTTTTGCTATTTGAAAACTAACAGTTAGAAAAAGTAAGGCAAAAGGCTGTTTTGTTACCCTAAAAATTTTTGCTATTTGAAAACTTGTTATATCTACAGGCTACAGACCAGTTAGTTTTGTTACCCTAAAAATTTTTGCTATTTGAAAACCATAACCATCATGTGTATCGTATTGCCAACGTTTTGTTACCCTAAAAATTTTTGCTATTTGAAAACTAGTAGAAATGTTAAAGCAAAATGAAGAAGGTTTTGTTACCCTAAAAATTTTTGCTATTTGAAAACTAACTCCGCATGGAATAATCCAACAATTGAGTTTTGTTACCCTAAAAATTTTTGCTATTTGAAAACTTTTAAAGCGACTACTAATAAGTACGGATAGTTTTGTTACCCTAAAAATTTTTGCTATTTGAAAACCTAGGTCGTAAAGAGTTGGTTAGTTTGGTTGTTTTGTTACCCTAAAAATTTTTGCTATTTGAAAACTCATTATCCTTATAATTTTTAATGAAATCTGTTTTGTTACCCTAAAAATTTTTGCTATTTGAAAACTTTGGTTATTGAACATGATACGACTGATGAGTTTTGTTACCCTAAAAATTTTTGCTATTTGAAAACAAAAAAGGTGCATTTTATCGTATTATAGACGTTTTGTTACCCTAAAAATTTTTGCTATTTGAAAACTTGATGACATTTTACCAGAATTTACAGGACGTTTTGTTACCCTAAAAATTTTTGCTATTTGAAAACAACGAGTATATTGAAATTATTGATAGACTGGTTTTGTTACCCTAAAAATTTTTGCTATTTGAAAACGGTATATCACGTGGAAAATAATTATCCCTGTTTTGTTACCCTAAAAATTTTTGCTATTTGAAAACCTGTGTCTTCTCTTCGTTCGTTATAATCTCGTTTTGTTACCCTAAAAATTTTTGCTATTTGAAAACCGTAGAATCCGTTATGCTCTTCTACGAGAGGTTTTGTTACCCTAAAAATTTTTGCTATTTGAAAACGTTTGCGATTGTTTTTACGCATAAAATCTAGTTTTGTTACCCTAAAAATTTTTGCTATTTGAAAACTCTTAATGATAATGAGCCCTTACCTCTCTCGTTTTGTTACCCTAAAAATTTTTGCTATTTGAAAACGATAATGAGAAAATGAGTTATCAAGAGATTGTTTTGTTACCCTAAAAATTTTTGTTAGTTGATAAAAAAAGAACCTTTTCTTATAGGTTCTTTTATCTTCATTTAGACTATTTTTTATTAACTAAAACTTTCTTTAGGTTTGCAAATCTTGGGAGACCATCTTCAAGTGGTGCTTTATCATCGCCTTGAATAAGTGGTAAAGCATATTCTACAAATTCTTTTGTAAGACCTGCACCATGTGGTTTAATCCACTCCAGTGGTACTTTCTTTTCAACGTTTGCAACTTTGCTTAATGGTAGATGTACATAATTGATTTTATATGGGTTGTTGCTAACTCTTTCAAAGGCAATCATATATTTTGAGTGACCGTTAACGGCTGATTTAACAGCTTCTCTACCAGCGTTGAATGCTTCTTCAACATCAACTGCACTAGCTAAGTGAGCGGCACATCTTTGCATTAATGAAAACTCAATTGCTCGTACTTTAACATCAAAGCGTTTTTTAACCTCATCAGCTAAAATTGCAGCAGCTCCACCAAGTTGAGTATGCCCAAATGAGTCTTTAGAAAGGTCAGAATATTTTTCAGGGATGTAGTTTCCATCTTTATCTCTTACACCTTCACTAAAAGCAACAATTACTTTACTACTTTCTTTTAGTTTCTTTTCGATGTCTTCAAAGAATTCATCATAATCAAAGACTTTTTCAGGTAAGTATACTAAGTCTGGGCCTTGACCTTTTTCAATTGCTAATTGACTAGCGGCTGTTAACCAACCAGCGTTTCTACCCATAATTTCAACGATTGTTACTTGAGGAGTGTCGTAAACTGTTGCGTCATGGTAAAGTTCCATCAATGTTGTTGCAACATATTTTGCAGCACTTCCATAACCTGGGCAGTGATCTGTTCCGTATAAATCATTATCAATTGTTTTAGGAACGCCCATTACTCTACATTCATAATCGTGTTCAGTTAAGAAATCAGCGATTTTGTTTGCTGTATCCATTGAGTCGTTTCCACCATTATAGAAAAAGTAACGAATGTTATATTTTTTGAATACTTCTAACAATCTAAAGTAATCTGTTGGATCTTTTTTTGGATCAGCTAGTTTATATCTAACCGAACCAATCATGCTTGCTGGTGTGTTTTTTAATAATTCAAGTTCTTTTACATCTTCTTTACCGATGTCATAAAACTCTTCGTTTAAAATACCTCTAATGCCATGTTTAGCGCCATAAACAGCTGTGATTTCTTCGTGTTTTAACGCTTCTAGGAAAACTCCCGCTGCGCTGGCATTAATAACGCTTGTTGGTCCACCTGATTGACCTAATATTGCTGCGCCCTTTAATTTTTTCATATTATCTCAACTCCTATTAATTATTGTTTCCTTTTTAATAATAACATAAAAGAAGGAAAAAACCTAAAACAATCAAAAGAAAATTACTTTTTTAGTTAAAAAAGTTAATTAATATATGATATAATAATTTTGTTGGAGTGATAAAATGAAAATAGCAGTTTTAACATCAGGAGGAGATGCTCCTGGAATGAACGCAGCGATAAGAGCTGTTGTCAGAACAACTTTATATCATGGACATCAAGCATATGCTATATATGATGGATATCGCGGGCTTATAAAAGGTTATATTGTTGAGGTGGACAAAAAAAGTGTTTCCGATATTCTATCAAGAGGCGGAACTGTTTTAGGTACTTCAAGACTTGATGAGTTTAAGTATGAAGAAGTACGCCAACAAGCTATAGATAAATTAAGAGCGTATGAGATTGATTGTTTGATAGTTATTGGTGGTGATGGCACTTATAAAGGTGCTGCGGATTTAAATAAGATGGGTTTTCCAACTATTGGTATTCCAGCATCAATTGATAATGATATAGCAGGAACTGATTATACTATCGGTTTTCATACAGCTTTAAATACAATCGTTCAAGATATCGACAAACTAAAAGATACATCTTCAAGCCATCAAAGAGCGAGTGTTGTTGAGACTATGGGGCGCCGTAAAGGCGATTTAGCGCTATATGCGGGCTTATCAACTGGAGCAGAGTTTATAATTACTCCTGAACATCAAATTGATAAAGAAACAATCATAGAATCATTAAAAAAACACTTAAAAGAGGGTAGAAGAAACGCGATTATTATCGTAACGGAGAAAATGTTAAATACATATGAATTTGCTAACGAGATTGCTGAAAAGAGTGGTTTTGCATGTAGAGCAACAGTTTTAGGATATGTTCAAAGAGGCGGTTCACCTGTTCCAAAAGATAGAATATTAGCAGGTAGAATGGGTGCATATGCGGTAGAAGCTGCATTAGCAGGTAAAAGTGGGATAGCAATCGGTGTAAAACACGAAGATATTGTTGAATATCCGTTTGAAGAAGCGTTTAAAAAAGGCAACGATAAAAAATTAAAAGAATTATTTGAATTAGTTCCAAAGATTTCTTAATTATAGAATTAAAATAACAAGGATGGACTTGTTATTTTTTCTAATAAATGGAGTGATTTAGTGTTTAAGTTAAAAGCGCCTTTTGAACCAAAAGGTGACCAAATAAAGGCAATTGAATCGTTAAAAGACAACTTTCTCAAAGGTGTTAAAAGGCAAGTTTTACGCGGTGCAACAGGTACAGGTAAGACTTTTACTATTTCTAATATAATTGAGAAGGTTGGCAAAAAAACATTAGTTTTGGCGCACAACAAAACATTAGCTGGGCAACTTTTTGAAGAGTTAAGAGCCTTTTTTCCTCATAATAGAGTAGAATACTTCATATCTTACTATGATTATTATCAACCAGAAGCTTATGTAGTAAACCGAGACTTATATATTGAAAAAGACGCTTCAATCAACGATGAGATTGATCAAATGAGACATAGCACTACTGCGTCACTTTTAGAAAGAGATGATGTAATAGTGGTGGCGAGTGTATCTTGCATATATGGTATAGGTAGTAAAGAAGATTATCAAACAGGAATAATTTTCATAAGAAAAGGCGATATGCTTGACCAAAGAGCCTTTTTAAATAAATTAGTTGAATTAACATATGAAAGAAATGATGTTGATTTTAAGAGAGGAACTTTTAGGGTTAGAGGCTCAACTGTTGAAGTGATTCCGTCTAACCAATATTCAAATGGAATAAGGGTTGAGTTTTTTGGTGATGAAGTTGAAAGAATTCGAACATTTGATGTTTTAACAGGAAATGTTATTGAAACAATGGAGTATGTAACGATATTTCCAGCGACACACTTCATGACAAACAAAGAAAAGTTAAATGAAGCGATTAGAAGGATAAGAAGCGAACTTGAAGAAAGAATTACATATTTTAAGAACCAAAACAGACTGTTAGAAGCAGAAAGAATTAAGTTAAGAACGAATTACGATTTAGAGATGTTAGAAGAAATAGGAACATGTCCAGGCGTTGAAAATTATGCACGACATATGGCTTTAAGAGAAGAAGGTGAGACTCCTGCCACGTTAATTGATTTCTTTGATAATGATTTTTTAATGATTATTGATGAATCGCATGTTACATTACCACAGGTAAGGGGGATGTATAATGGTGACAGAACTCGCAAACAAAACTTAGTTGATTATGGTTTTAGACTCCCAAGCGCACTAGATAATAGGCCTTTAATGTTTGATGAATTTGATAAAAAACTAGATAAAGTTATTTATTTATCGGCTACACCAGGCGATTATGAGTTAGATTTAGGTTATCCTCTTGTTGAACAAATTATTAGGCCAACACACTTGCTTGATCCAGTTGTTGAAGTAAGAAACCCATATGGGCAAATGGATGATATTTATTATGAGATTAAAAAGCGAATTGCAAAAAATCAAAGAGTTCTTATTACAACTCTAACTATTAGAATGAGTGAGGATTTAACGGATTATTTAAAAGGTTTAGGTTTAAAGGTGGCTTATTTACATAGCGAGATTAAGGCTCTTGAAAGAATTGAAATATTAAGAAATTTAAGAATAGGAACTTATGATGTTGTTGTAGGTATCAACTTATTAAGAGAAGGTTTAGATTTGCCTGAAGTGTCACTGGTAATTATATTAGATGCTGATAAAACAGGTTTTTTAAGAAGTGAAAGAAGTTTGATTCAAACTATCGGTCGAGCTGCAAGAAATGTTGATGGTAAAGTTATTATGTATGCCGAAGAAATTAGCGAGGCGATGGATAAGGCGATTACTGAAACTAATAGAAGAAGAAAAATCCAACAAGAATTCAATGAAAAATATGATTTAAAGCCTGTAACTGTAGAAAAATCAGTCAAAGAAGAAATAACCATCAAGTTGACAGAAACTGACGAACAAGGTAGAATAGTTAAGCGCAAGAGTGATAAAGATTTAAGAAAACAAGTCGTTGAAGTAGAAAGACTAATGAAGAATGCGGCTAGGGAATTAGATTTTGAGAGAGCTGCTGAATTAAGGGATTTATTGTTTGAATTAAAGGCTATCTTAAAAATATAAATTAAATGGAAAATATATAGTAAATAGGGTATAATTAAAATATCACAATTTATTTTATAAATTAATACATAGTTTTAAGTAAGGAGATTTTGAAAATGGAAGGAAAAGAAGGAATAACTCTAAGCGAATTATTTCAGGCGTTATTAAGGCGCTGGTACATTGTTTTTATTACTATAATTCTGGGAGTAGCTGTTACAGGCATTTTAGCTTTTGTAGTTGTTACCCCAAAATATAAATCAACTGTTGAGATAAGACTTGAACCACAAACAGGTAGTGGATTTGATATAAATTATGCAAATAAAATTAGTGAAACAGTAGCTTATCATTTCCAAACTGATATAGTTTTAGAACACGTAGTTGAGCATATAGATTCACAACACATTACCGTTGAATCAATTAGAAAAGGATTATCTGTTACATACAAAACTACAATGTTTTATATGCAAATTAGTTATACACACACAGACAAAAATATCGCGCAAATCGTTGCCCAACAAGTAGTTGATTCAGGAGAGCATATTGCTAATAATGAAGGGGAAATGTTAAGAGATTCATTTATTAAGACTAGTGATGCAAAAGAAGGTAGATATGTATCTCCTAATAAAGTCTTATACCTAGTTGTAGGATTTTTAGTGGGTGCATTAATTGGTGCTGCTTTAGTCTTTTTCGCAGAATTTGCAAGATATACATACAAGGATAAAGAGAGTATTGAAGCAGATTTAGGTATTCAAGTTATAGGCGTTGTTCCTGAGTATGTTGAAGTTGATAGAAAAAGACGTTTAGCAAAAGAGGAGGCGAAGTTGTAATGAGAAGAATGTTTAAAAGAAAAAAACTAGAGAACTATTCACATTTAGAAGTAGTAGAAAGACCGAACTCTTTTGTTTCAGAATCAATCCAAAAACTGATTATCAATTTAGAACATGCAAATGTTGATGGAAAGTTTAAGGCAATTCAAGTAACATCAACTCTTGCAAGTGAAGGAAAAACAACTTTAGTTGGCAATATGGCTATTTTATTAGCTCAAAGAAATTATAAAGTTATCGTTATTGATTTAGATTTAAGAAAGCCAAAAATGCATAGATTGTTTCAGTTTTCTAACGATGTTGGAATTATTAATTGTTTACATGGAAGTGCAACTATTGGACAAGCAGTTAAAAAAACAACACATGGTATTGATGTATTAGTTGCCGGCGAAAGAACAAGTGCTGTTTCTAACTTGCTTCAAAGCACTAAATTAGTAGAGATAATTAATAAGTTTAAAGAAGAGTACGATTATATTTTAATCGATACACCACCAATACAAGTCAATTCTGATGCAGTAATGATTTCAAAATTAATTGATGGCGTTATTTATGTGGTTGCTTATGATGCTGTTAAGAAAAATTTAATTAGAGATGGCGTCAACGAGTTAAAAAGACACGATATACCAATAATTGGTACAGTATTTACTCAATATAAAATGCCTAAAAGAGCATTTCACTACAATTATTACTACTACGATGATGAGTATTAATAAGGAGAAATAATGAATTTAGTTGATACATTAAGAGAAGTTATTAGAGATTTTTACACTAAATATATTACAAATGTCCCTTTAACTAATACATTAACAATTGCGACAATGGTGCTTTTTTGGTTAGTTTTAGGCTTTATTGTAATAAAAATAACTAAACTAATAGTGTTAAGATCGTCTAAGTTACAAGACAAAGGAACAAAAGAATCATTAACTATGGCTAGACTTATTAATAGCCTTATTAGAGTTTTATTTATCTTTTGGATAGTGATTATGGTTCTTCAAGAATTAGGTATTGAAATATTACCGGTATTGGCTGGTGCTGGTGTACTTGCATTTGCGATTGGATTCGGTGCTCAAGAATTAACAAAAGATGTCATCAGTGGTTTCTTCTTAATTTTAGAAAAAACATTTAGAATAGGTGATGTTGTTGAGATTGGTGGAAACAAAGGCTATATTGAAGATATTGGTCTTAGAAGAACAAAATTAAGAACATTCACCAATGAAATTATTACAATCAATAATGGCGATATTAAAAAAGTAATCAACTTTAGTTTAGAACCAGGTGTGGCAATAATTGATTTTAATATCGATTTTAGAAAAGATATTGAAATCTTTGAATCAGAAGAGTTTACTAATTTTGTCAAAGCGTTTGCGGAAAAACATCCTGATGTTACAAACGAAGGAAGTGCAATTATTGTAGTTAGTTTACTTGGTGGACATGTGACATTAAGAGTTACTTTTGATACAGATATAAGAAGAAATATTGTAGTTGAAAGAGACTTTATGAAAGAACTACTTAAGTTCGCAAGAGATCATAGTATTGATTTAGAAGTACCTTATGTAGTAGAACATGATAATTTAAAACAGTAAAGATAATTTAAAAACCCTTTGATTTATGTAAATAAATCGCATAGGGTTTTTTTAATCAGTTTAGGTGTGGTATAATTTTAGATAGAGAGATATTAATTTACAAAAATTAATAAAACAATTAAAATTAGGGGGAGAAAATATGAGTGATGCAAAAGTTCCGTTTGGATTAAAAACAACAGCATTGTATGAGTTTTTTAAAGAAAGAGGAGCTTCGTTCACTGATTTTGGCGGCTATTATATGCCGGTTAATTTTAGTGAAGGTATTATTAGCGAACACAAAGCAGTAAGAGAAAAAAGTGGTTTATTTGATATTTCACATATGGGAGAAATAAGAATAAAAGGTGCAGAAACTGCAAACTTTTTAAATTATGTAGCATCAAATGACATTAGAAAGATTAAACCAGGAAGAATGCAATACAATATCATTATGCAAGAAGATGGTGGAGCAGTTGATGATTTGATGGTTTATAAGTTTGCGGAAGATGATTTATGGTTAGTTGCAAATGCTTCTAATAAAGATGCAGTTGTTGCATATTTAGAAATGATTCAAAAAGATAAAAAGTATAAGATTGAATTGAAAGATGAAAGCGACGAATATGCAGCTATAGCTATTCAAGGACCACTAGCTGAAAAAGTTCTTGCAAAAGTTTTAAAAGAAGATTTGAGTGAAATTAAATATATGCGTTTTAGAATGATTAAAGGTCTTGTTGTGTCTAGAAGCGGCTATACAGGTGAAGATGGTTTTGAAGTTTATGGGAGCGATAAAGAGATTTTAAAACTAACAAAAGAACTAGTTAAAAACGATGTTGTTTTATGCGGTTTAGGTTCAAGAGATACTTTAAGATTTGAAGCAGGCTTACCTTTATATGGACACGAAATTAGTGGATTTATTTCGCCTATTCAAGCAGGGATGGGGTTTGCAGTAGATTATGATAAAGGTGAGTTTATCGGTAGAAGCGCTCTTTTAAAACAAAAAGAAAATCTTCATGAAAAGATTTATGGTATGGAGTTACTAGACCGTGGAGTTTTAAGACAAGGTTATCCTATTTATGATGGTGATGAAGAAGTTGGTTTTGTAACTAGTGGATTTATGATTCCAGGTACTAAAAACTCATATGCGAATGGTCTTATTAAGAATAAATATAAAATCGGTGATGAGTTAGAAGTTGAAGTTAGAAACAGACGACTAAAAGTTCGTTTAAGAAATAGAAAATATTTATAAGAAAGAGGGAGAACAATGAGATATTACACAAAAACAGACGAATGGGTTTTAGTTAAAGGTGGTAAAGCAACTATCGGTTTATCTAACTATGCAGTTAGTGAGTTAGGAGATATCGTTTTTGTTGAGTTACCAAGAGTTGGCGATGAGTTTTCAAAAGGCGAAGCATTTGGGGCTGTTGAATCAGTAAAAGCAGCAAGCGACATGTATATGCCTATTGGTGGAAGAGTAGTTAAAGTGAATGAAGACTTAGAAGATAGTCCTGAACTTATCAACGAAGATCCAATCGTAAACTTCTTAATTGAAATTGAAGATTTTAATGAAGAAGAATTAAAAGATTTAATGTCAGAAAAAGAATATAAAGAAAAGAGAGCATAATATGTTTAAATACTTTCCTCATACTGAAGAAGACATTAAACAAATGCTTAAAAAGGTTGGTGTTAACAGCATAGATGATCTTTTTAAGGATATTCCTAAACAAATTTTAGAAAAGGCTAAGTATGATTTGAAAGATGGCATTAGTGAACATCAACTAATTAAAGAAATGGAAGAAATTGCTAGCCTAAACAAGGGCCTAAAGGTATTTAGAGGTGCTGGCGCGTATGATCACTACACACCATCGGTTATCCCTTTTTTAGTATCAAGAGGTGAATTCGCAACATCATACACACCTTATCAACCAGAAGTATCTCAAGGAACATTGCAATACATCTTTGAATTTCAATCGTATGTTTGTGAATTAACAGGAATGGATGCAAGTAATGCGTCTGTTTATGATGGTGCAACAGCGGCAGCTGAAGCGATGTTTATGGCGACAGGGGCAACTAGAAAAAACAAAATTTTAGTTAGCAAAACTGTTAATCCTAGAACAATTGATGTTATTAAAACATACGCTCACTTTAGAGGTATTGAAGTTCTATTGGTGGCTGAAAAAGACTATGAAACAGTTAAAGACTTTGATGCTGAAGACATCGCTGGAATGATTGTTCAATACCCAAATTATTATGGAATAATTGAAGACTATAAAGAACTTATTGATAAAGTTCATGAAGCAAGAGGTTTAGTAATAATGATTTCTGATTTACAATCACTTGCGGTTTTAAAATCTCCGGGCGAATTAGGTGCTGATATAGCAGTAGGAGACGGACAGTCTCTGGGGATACCATTACAGTTTGGTGGTCCATATGTAGGATATATGGCAACAACAAGCAAATATGTTAGAAGACTTCCTGGTAGAATATGTGGGGTTACTAAAGATGTTGATGGTAAGCGTGCGTTCGTATTAACACTTCAAGCTAGAGAACAACACATTAGAAGAGAAAAGGCTAACTCAAATATTTGTTCGAATCAGTCATTGATGGCTTTATGGGTAACAATTTATTTATCAGTAATGGGCAAGTCAGGCATGGAAAAGATAAATGAAGTTTGTTACAATAATGCTTCATATTTAAAAGAAAAACTTTTAAAAACAAAACACTTTAAAGAAGTTTATAATAAACCATTTATTAAAGAGTTTGTTTTAGAAGCGAATTTTGATTATAAAAAAGTAGAAGATGTTTTATTAGATAAAGGTTATTTAACAGGCTTACATATTGGTGATAATAAAATACTTTTTGCTGTTACTGAAAAATATGATAAAAAAGAAATAGATAAATTTGTGGAGGTGTTAGAAAATGCTATATGATAAGTTAATTTTTGAAATATCTCAAAAAGGAAGAATTGCTCACGATTTAAAAGTTGAGACAAACAACTTAAAAAAAGCTTTACCAAAACATCTTCAGAGAAATAATTTAGATTTACCAGAAGTAACAGAACTAGATGTTGTAAGACACTACACAAATGTTAGTTTAAAAAACTTTAGTGTTGATAAGGGTTTTTATCCGTTAGGTTCATGCACAATGAAGTACAATCCTAAGATTAATGAACAAATGGCTAACTTAGAGGGTTTTGTTAATCAACACCCATTAACACCTATTAAAGCTTCGCAAGGGTCTTTAAAATTAATGTATGAAGCTGATAGAATGATATCAGAAATTACAGGTATGGACAAAGTAGGTTTAGCGCCTTTTGCTGGAGCACACGGTGAGTTAATTGGACTTTATATAATTAAGAAGTATCACGAAGTTAACGGAGACTTCAAAAGAACAAAAATTATTGTTCCAGATAGTGCGCATGGTACAAACCCAGCAAGCGCAAGCGTAGCAGGATTTGAAGTTATTGAAGTTAAATCAAACGAAAATGGTTTAGTTAATGTTGAGCATTTAAAAGAGATATTAACAGATGAGGTTGCAGGTATAATGTTAACTAACCCAAATACTGTCGGACTATTTGAGAAAGACATTTTAAAAATGTCTGAATTAATTCATGAAAATGGTGGACTCTTATATTATGATGGAGCAAACCTAAACCCACTTTTAGGTAAAGGAAAACCTGGCATGATGGGATTTGACATCATTCACTTAAATGTTCATAAGACATTTTCAACACCACATGGTGGAGGCGGTCCAGGAGCAGGTCCAGTAGGAGTAGTTAAAGAATTAAGAGACTTTTTACCAGGACCAATTGTTGAAAAAGACGGGAACGAATATAAGTTTGTTTATCCTAAACATTCAATTGGTAGAGTTGGTAATTTCTATGGTAACTTTGGTGTATATATTAAGACAGTAAGTTACTTAAAAACATTAGGTAAAAATAA
The DNA here is from genome assembly GCA_012839355.1 of Acholeplasma sp. Classification (GTDB taxonomy): domain Bacteria; phylum Bacillota_I; class Bacilli_A; order Acholeplasmatales; family UBA5453; genus UBA5453. The sequence continues at coordinate 42,412 of DUNK01000030.1, read as the reverse complement.
TTTAGAAAAAGTTGGACAACTTGCAGTTTTAAATGCTAACTATTTAAAAGAATCATTAAAAGATGATTATAAATTAGTCTACCCACAAGCTTGTATGCATGAAGTTGTATTTGATGGACTGAAAGATAAAAGTACAGGAATTAAAACATTAGATGTTGCGAAAAGACTATTAGATTTTAATGTTCATCCACCAACAATTTATTTCCCGCTTGTAGTTAGTGAAGCACTAATGATGGAACCAACAGAAACAGAATCAAAAGAAACATTGGATCACTATATTAAAGTATTAAAACAAATCGCTAAAGAGGCTAAAGAAAATCCAGATATTTTAAGAGAAGCCCCTCATACGACACCGGTAAGAAGATTAGATGAGGTAACAGCAGCGAGAGAACCAAAGTTAAAATTTAAAGATTTATAATAAAAACAAAAATAAAAAAACCATTAATTTGGTTTTTTTAAATTTAAATATAATATTGACTTAATAATAATTATTAAATAGGTTATAATTATATGTATGCATTATAATAATTATATAAAATTAGGAGTGGTGAATTTGAAAACATACGCACTTGTGTTAGCGGCAGGAAAAGGAACTAGAATGAAAAGCAACATTCCAAAATGTGCTTTTCCTATATTAGACAAACCAATTATTGAATATGTTGTAGAAAGATTTGAAAAGTCAAAATATGTTGATGAAACAATTTTGATTGTCGGTTATAAAAAAGAGTATTTTTACGAACATTTATCTAATCGTGTAATCTTTGCCGAACAAATAGAACAAAAAGGCACAGGACATGCAGTTAAGTGTGCGATTCATCATTTAGAAGATAAGGAAGGCCAAACATTTATTGTTCCGGGAGATGTACCTTTATTAACTCCAGAGCTAACAGATGAAATCATAGAGAAACATTTAAAAGAAGGAAATGATTTAACTGTTTGTACAATGATTCTTGATGATCCGTTACAATACGGAAGAATAATTAAAGATAGTAAAGGACAAGTTTTAAAAATAGTTGAACATAAAAATGCTACAAAAAAAGAACGATTAGTTAAAGAAGTTAACACGAGCATCTATGTAGTTAAAAATGGATTATTGTTAGAATATATAAACAAAATACAACCTAATGAATTAACAGAAGAATATTATTTAACAGATATTGTTGAGTTGATGAGTGCTAACTATAAAGTGGGAGCATTTGTTATAGAAGACACCTATCAAACAGCAGGCATAAATGATAATAAACAAGCCAGTGCAATTGAAGAATATTTAAAAGAAAAAATCAACAACAAACTTATGTTAAATGGCGTAACTATGGAATCTCCCCAAACAATTAGAGTTAGTGTTGATGCTGTTATAGAACCAGGTGTAACAATTAAACAAAACACAATTATTAATGGTAAATCAATAATTAAAAAGAATTCAATTATTGGACCTAATACAACAATTATGAATTCAAAAATAGATGAAGAAGTTATTGTTGAAGATAGTGTAATCGCTAACTCAACTATTGGCGAAAAAAGTTATGTTGGACCATTCGCACACATTAGAGATTTATCAGTTATTGGTAAAAATGTTCGTGTTGGCAATTTTACAGAAGTTAAAAACTCAACTATTGGTGATGATTCATTTGCATCTCATCACGCTTACATCGGTGATACGAAGGCAGGTAAAAGAGTCAACTTTGGTTGTGGAAGCGTAACAGTTAATTTTGATGGAAAAGAAAAATATCAAACTGTTATTGGTAATGATGTGTTTATTGGTTGTAATGTTAATTTAATTGCGCCAATCAAAATTGATGATGATGTAATTATTGCAGCAGGCTCAACAATTACTGAGGATGTTAAAAAAGGCTCTCTAGCGATTGCTAGAAATAGACAAGAAGTAAAAGAAGATTTTTACTATAAGCACTTTAATAAAATCAAGAATGAAAATAATAAATGATTCTATAGTTAATGACAAACTATTAAAAGAAGCATCAATAATAATTAATCCTACTAACCCATATATGATATCTGGTTCAGGTATATCTCGTTTGATTTTTCAGAAAGCAGGCAAAGATGAGTTAGAAAAATACTGTAAAGAAAAATATAAAACTAATATGAAAGTTTCTGAAGTTAGAGTTACGAAGGGGTTTGATATTCCTCTTGATATTTTGTTTGTTCAAGGGCCAAAAAGATACGACTATAAAACATTAGATGAAGCAGTAAAAGTGTTACTTCAAACATGCGAAAATTTATTAGACTTTTGTATAGAGAACAATTATAAAAGTATTTTATTACCATCATTAGGAACTGGGGTTTACGGATTCAAACATGAAGATGTTGCAGAAAAAGTATTAAAACTACTAACAAGTGAACAATATAAATTATTAGATATTAAGTTTGTTATATATGATAAGAGTGTATACAACTTTTATAAAAATAAATTAGAAGAATTAAAATAAGAAAAAACCTACTATTTCATTTGTCGAAAACAGTAGGTTTTTATTTATCTAATTAAACAGAGTTTATTTCTTTAATAGACTTGCTGCATCTTCATCAAGATATAAAGTTAGGTTTGGATGATCTTGAAGAATTGTTGCTGGGCAGTCTTCGCTTTTTTTCCCATTTACGAGTGTGTTAATCGCTTCAGCTTTATTTTTACCAAAAGCAAGAAGAATTACTTTCTTTGCCATCATTATGTCTTTTAACCCCATCGTAACTGCTCTTTTAGGAACATCATCAATTGAATCAAAAAAACGTGAATTATCTTTAATTGTTGATTCGGCTAAATCTACATATTGAGTAGTAGAATCAAAAGAGGTGCCAGGCTCATTAAATGCTATATGCCCGTTAGAGCCAATACCTAGTATTTGTAAATCAACAGGTTTTTTCTCTAAAAGTTTTGTATAACTTGCTGGGTCATCTTGTTTAGGAAAGTTAGTGTTTTTTAAATTGATGTTTAAGTGTTTAAATAAAGTTTCATACATAAAAGTATGATAACTTTGTTCATGATCGATAGGGATACCGATATACTCATCTAAATTAAAAGTAGTAACTTTTTTATAATTTGTTTTATTAGCTTTATGGTCTTTGATAAGTTCTTCATAAAGACCAATTGGGCTTGAACCTGTTGCTAAACCTAAAACAGCCTTAGGGTTTTCATTTACTAAATTAATTATTTCTTGAGCTGCTAATTTGTCTAATTTTGCTTTTTTGTTAATAATTATTTTCATTTTATTAATTTCCTCCAAGTATATTATTAATATGCATCCACAAAAACTTTAACAAATATAAAGAAAATAGTCAAACTTTTCCATTATTTTCTTAAAATAAATGGATGTTTTGGTATATAATAGTAGTGGTGGTTTAAACATTCATTATATAACGTATGTTATAAAGGATATAATATTTGAGTATAAGTGAGGGATAAAATGAGAAAGATGATTTATATAACAGACACAAACGATGCTGATGTAAATTATATTAGGGATAGTAAAACAATTACTGTTTTTAAAGGTCTTAACTTGCTTGAAGTTAACCATCCGGCAGATGCTGTGCAAAGTTCTGAATATTTAAAATTATTAAATCATTATGATATATTTTTACTTTCTAATAGTAGAAAAACATTAAGCGAAGCAAGAAATGTCTTTGATTACACAAGACTTATATATGAACCAAAAACTAAATTTAAAACATTTGATGAGTTAGTAAAAAGAGCATTTAAACTAAATCTTTTTACTGTTTGTTTGGAACCTAAATATGCTACTCAAAGACAAATAAGAGAACTTCATCATTACGGGATAAAAGTAATTATAAGAGTAAATAATCAATTAGAAGTTTATAAGGCAGCATTGGCTGGTGCTGATGGTGTTATCGGTAGAAATATTGAAAAAGTAGAATTAGTTGGCGATATATCAACATTACCTTTTTTAGTTTCTCATAGAGGCTATCATGTTGATCAAGTTGAGAACTCTATTAAATCTGGTTTAATGGCATATGAACATGGCGCAGATGTTTTAGAGATGGATGTTCACTTAACTGCTGATGATGTGGTTGTAGTAAACCATGATAGAACACTAGGAAGAACTTACAATAAAGATTTAGTGATAAAATATAATACTTTAAATGAACTTAAACAAGCTAGACAAAAATTAGGCAATCAAGTCTTAGAAGATGCTATCCCAACACTAGCAGAAATGGATAAAGCGTTACCGGAAGATCTAACGTTTTTAGTTGAAACTAAAGTAGAAACACAAAGAGCAATTAAGGCAATTTCAAAAGTAGTTAATAAAATGAAAAGAAATGTAATGGTAATGAGTTTTTATCCGATAGCATTAATTAACATGGATGAATCAATGCCTAATAATATAAACGGGTTATTAGTTTCGTTAGATGGAGAAAATATGGATTTACTTTCAATGTTGAAGGTTATTAATAAGTATAGGTTGATTGTTCATCCACACTATCCTAAACAAAACAAAGAATTAGAAAAGGAATTAAAAGCACGTATGATTGGTTATTCACCTTGGGGAATACCAAAAAACAAATTAGATGATGTGTTATTTGAAGGGCATGATATGATTAATTCAGATTACGTTCATCTTTTAAGTCATATGCCTAAAAGAATAGTAGTAAAAAGAAAGATGGAATATCAACAAAACGATAAGATGGAAATTAAAGTGTATGATGAAAAGGGAGACAATTTAGATTTTAAAACGCACATATTGTTTGATAATCCATTAGGGTTAGAGATTAAAGATAATAAGATAGTTGGCGCAAAGAAAAAAGGTACAGCATATATGTATGTAACACATACTGCAAAAATAATTGAAAAGGAAATAACTTATGCTTCAGATTTGATTGAAGTAGAAGTGTTATAGCGGAGGAAATAAACATGGCATTAATGATGATTGAATTTCATAGTAATGTATTAGAATTAAACACAAACTTGTATGTAATTAAACCAAACATTTTACAAGACAATGAAGAATTAAAAGTTCTCTATCTCTTGCATGGTTATCAAGGCAATTATGCCAACTGGGTTAAGTATACTAATTTGATAAGATATGTTGATGGAACTAACTTGTTAGTTGTTATGCCTAGCGGGTATAATTCGTTTTATGTTAATCATGAAATATTTGGTGATTATTCTAAGTATGTAGCTGAAGAAATTTATGAGTTAATCAATAAAACATTTAACATTAAACAAACAAGAGAAAATACTTTTGTTGCAGGATTATCCATGGGTGGATATGGAGCGTTAAAAACAGCTTTATCATATCCTGAAAAATACTCTAAAGCTGTTGGGTTTTCATCAGTGATTAAATTAGAAAATATGATTGATAGAGTTAAAGATTCCCTAAGACCTAAGACTGAATTATTTTTAAACAAAGATACTGCAAAAAAGAATAGTCTTTATACTCTTTCAAAGAAGGCTTTAAACAAGGTTGAACTATATTTCACTTGTGGAACTGAAGACTCTTTATTTAATGAAAATGAAGACTTTCATAAACACTTAAATGAGATTAAATATAACCACACTTATTTAACAGGTCCAGGAGCACATAGTTGGGATTATTGGGATCAAGAAATTAAGAAAGCTCTTAAGTGGATTTTAAAGTAATTTAATTATTTCTAATAAAATTTCCACAACCTTTTTCATTTGGTTAATACTTAAAAATTCATAACGGCCGTGGTAATTATAACCGCCTGTTCCTAGGTTCGGGCAAGGTAACCCCATATAAGTCAATTGAGCCCCATCGGTTCCTCCTCTCATTGGAGAAGCGAAAGGAGTTACATTGGCTTTTTTTGTTGCTTCTTCAGCAATCTTAACAGGAGTCATATCCTTTTTAAGAACCTCATACATATTTAAATAACTTTCTTTAATTGTAAGATGAACTGCTTCATAGCCATACTTATTATTTAAATAATTTTTAATAGTTTCAAATTCTTTTTCTTGTTGTTTAAATTCATTATAATCATGATTTCTAATAATATAATGAACTGTTGCTTCTTCAACAGAACCTTTTATGCTTGATAGATGATTAAAGCCTTCTCTTTTTTCTGTATATGCAGGGTTTTTAAATGTTGGCAACATCGAATGAAATTCCATAGCGAGATGGATGGCGTTAATCATTTTATTTTTGGCTGTGCCTGGATGAATTGATTTGCCGATAAATTTAATGTCTGCAGAAGAAGCGTTAAAGTTTTCATAGTTTAAGCCTCCAACCTTTCCTCCATCAATCGTATAAGCAAAGTCAGGCTTAAAATAATCTAAATCAAACTTGTGAGGTCCGCGTCCTATTTCTTCGTCAGGAGTAAAACCAATATAGACATCACCATGCAAAATACTATTATCCTTTGTTAGTTTTTGAGCTAAGTCCATTATAATAGCAACGCCCGCTTTATTGTCAGCACCTAACAAAGTGTTTCCATCAGTAACGATAATATCATCACCAATAACATCGTTTAAACAATCAAATTTGTCTGGAGACATTTTATACTGTTCGTTTAAAACGATTTCTTCGCCTTGATAGTTTTTAATGATGCGAGGCTTAACATTATTGCCTGGTGCATCATAAGAAGTATCAACGTGAGCAATAAAACCTACAGGTCTTTTTCCTTTTGTGTTAGCGGGTATTTTTGCATAAACATAACCATACTTATCCATAAACGCATCAAGTTTCATTTCTTTTAACTCTTCTACTAAAAGTCTACTTAAATCTTTTTGTTTACTAGTAGAAGGAATAGTATCGCTATTAGGGTCTGATTGTGTATCAATTTTTGCATAATTTATAAATCTTTTTACGATATCCATATTCTCACTCTTCCTTTTATTTGGTTAATAATATTATAACAAATTATCAAATAATGAGGAGTAAAACAATAGATTTTAGATAGATATTAATATTTTATTAATAAAACAACATTTTTAGTGAAATTAAAGGATAAATGTGGTATCATATTTGGTGAGCGGTTTTAAGGAGTTGTGTAGAAGTGTTATTTGGAAAACATATCAACAAATATTATAAAAAATACGGCATTCTACTATTTATAGGAGCAGTTGTACTCCTATTGGTAGATTTTATTAGTATATATGTACCTAGGCTGTTTGGCGAGATGGTAGATGATTTTAGTTATGGCTTTATGAATAGAAAAGGCTTAATGGATTTTATCATCACATTTTTACTATTGGTCGGGGTAATGTATATTGGTAGAATGATGTGGCGTGTGTTTTTATTTGGAACTAGTAGAAGCATTCAGTATGATTTACGTAAACAATTATTTGATCATGCGATGACACTTGATCAGCCATATTATCAAGAAAATAAAGTTGGTGCGATAATGACTTATTTTTCTAATGATGTTGAAGTTATTAGACAATCATTTGGTAGAGCATTATTGTTACTTCTTGATGGACTCTTTTTAAGTGGGATTGTTATAGTAAGAATGTTTAGAATGAATGTGATGTTAACACTAGTAAGCATAATCCCATTGTCATGTTTGGGGGTTGTTGCGTTTTTCATTATTAAGAGAATGCGTATGAAGTTTAGACTTCGCCAGGACTCGTTTGAAGCTATGAATGACTTTACGCAAGAGTCATTTTCAGGTATACAAGTAATTAAAGCGTTCGTAAGAGAAACAAAAGAAGCAATGCTATTTAAAGAGAAAAGTGATGATTTTTATAATAAGCATATGGACTTTGTTAGAGAAATGGTTAAAGTTCAAATTGTTATATCAACATTTATTAGTTTAACATTTATAACAATTATTTTATTTGGCGCTTATTTTGCGATTTCTAATCCTATGAATTTTAGTGTTGGTAATTTAACAGAGTTCACTTCGCTATTTGGAATGTTAACATGGCCAGTTATGGCTATAACTCAATTTGCCAATTTAAGAAGTCAATCTTTAGCATCTTATTCAAGAGTTGCTGAGTTTTTAGACAGCAAACCTTTATTAGTTGATGGAGATGAAGAAGTTGAATTAAAAGGAAACATTACATTTAATAATTTAACATTTGCTTATCCAGATGAGCCAGAACAGTATGTATTAAAGGATATCAAGTTTTCAATGAAAGCTGGCGAATCAATAGGAATTATTGGTAGAACTGGTTCTGGTAAAACAACGCTAGTTGATTTACTATTAAGACTTTATAACATTGAAAGAGATATGATTTATGTTGAAGGTAAAGATATTATGGATATTTCAATATCAAGTTTAAGAGAACAAATAGCATATGTTCCACAAGACAACTTTTTATATTCAACAACAATTAAAGATAATATCGCTTTTGGTGCAAAAAAATTAACTGATGAAGAAATTATGGAATCAGCTAAATTGGCTGATATTTATGATAATGTTATTGATTTCACACATGGTTTTGATACTGTGTTAGGTGAAAGAGGAGTAACAGTTTCTGGTGGGCAAAAGCAAAGAATATCAATCGCAAGAGCTTTAGCAAAAGATGCACCAATTTTAATTTTTGACGATTCTGTTAGCGCCGTAGATACTAATACAGAAGAAACAATTTTACAAAATTTAAAAAGAATTAGAAAAAATAAGACAACAATTATCATTGCGCATAGAATAAGCACAGTTAGAAATTTAGATAAGGTTGTATTATTAGATAAGGGACAGTTAGTAGATGTAGGTACTCACGAAGAACTCCTTTCTCGAACTGAATTATACAAGGAATTAGTTCAACGTCAGACCTTAGAAAGAAAGGTGAGCGGCGATGCGTGACTTTGATGAAGTAACAAGACATAGAGCGGATAGTAAAATCATTAAAAGATTGTTGGTTTATGCTAAGCCGTACACTAAAAACTTCATAATATCTTTTATTTTAATGATATTTGATGTCATTTTAAGTAGTGCAACTGCAGCGTTGATGGGTACAGCAGTTTGGTTAATCAACAGCGATATGTCTGTAGATCGAAAATATTTATTTTTAATTGGCATTGTAGGAATCTTTGTTGCTTCACTAGTAATTGTGATTGCGATAATTTATTTTTCAAATATTTTATTACAATCTGCCGGTCAAAAAATAGTTAAAGATGTTCGCGTAGAAGTGTTTGAACATATTGAAAAATTATCACTAGGTCAGTTTAATAAAGTTCCTGTTGGGAAAATGATTACTAGAGTTACAAATGATACTAACACTTTATCAGAAATGTATACTTCAGTAATTGTCAGTTTAATCAGAAACTTATTAATGATGATTGTTCAGTTTGTAATTATGTTAGTAATTAATGTTAAGGTGACATTAATAATGGCAACAACAATTCCATTTGTAGCAGTTATTACTTTTGGTTATAGAAAACTTGCTAGAGAACAATATAGAAGAGTTAGAAATGAAAATACAAACGTGAATGCTTTCTTACAGGAGAACTTAAGTGGTGTTAAACTAACGCAAGTATTTAATCGTGAAAATAAGAAAAAAGATGAGTTCGCTGATGCTAACAAAAAACTTAGGAAAGAACAATTAAAAGAGTTGGTGCTGTTTATAATTTACCGACCATTAATGTATTTACTATCAATGTTGGCGGCACTACTAGTTATTTACTATGTTGGTTCAAGCGTTTTAGATTTAGTAGAATCAGGGGCATCGGCATCAGTGGTTTCTGTTCAAGTTGCGTTAATGGTTATGATGTATCAATACTCAATTGACTTTTATCGTCCGCTTCAATCAATTAGTGAAGACTTTAATATTCTTCAAAGTGCTCTTGCAAGTGCAGAGAAAGTATTTGATGTATTAGACACAGTTCCAGAAATTATGGATGCAGAAGATGCAGTTGAGTTGGTAGACTTTAAAGGCGAAATTGAATTTAAAAATGTATGGTTTGCTTATATTGAAGATGAGTGGGTATTAAAAGATATATCTTTCAAAATCAACCCAGATGACACTGTAGCTTTCGTGGGACCAACAGGTAGTGGTAAAACAACAATAATGAACTTGATAGTTAGAAACTACGATGTCCAAAAAGGTCAAATATTAATTGATGGAATAGACATTCAAAAAATCAAACTTGATAGTTTAAGAGGTGCAATTGGACAAATGCCACAAGATGTGTTTTTATTCACCGGGACGATTAAATCTAATATTGCATTTAAAGATGACACAGTAACAGATGAAGAGGTTATTCAAGCAGCAGAATATGTCGGAGTTGCGCCATTTATCGAAACATTGCCAGATAAGTATGATTATATTGTAAGGGAAAGAGGAAACAACTTTTCAACAGGGCAAAGACAATTGTTCTCATTTGCACGAACACTAGTTTATGAACCGACTGTAATGATCCTTGATGAGGCAACTGCAAGCATTGATAGTGAGTCAGAAGCAATCATTCAAGAATCGCTAGAAAAGATGATGGATATCTCTACGATGATTGTTGTAGCACATAGATTATCAACAATTCAAAAAGCAGATAGAATATATGTCCTACAAAAAGGAGAAATAGTTGAACAAGGTAATCATCAACAACTATTAAGAAAAGAAGGAATTTATTATAGTCTATATAAACTGCAAGACAAATAAAAAAAACACCTACTAATTTTGGTAGGTGTTTTTTAGTTCTTAATTAACGTTCGTAAGATTGCAGAAGCAGACCTTGAGTTTTCTGCAATTTCTTTTTTTGTTGGTTTATATGATTTCTTTTCTCCATAGCGCATTGGCATTTCTTGCGGGAGTGTTGGTAGTCCTTTAATAACTTTTTCTTCAGCTAATTCTTTAAAATAGTTTTTAACAATTCTATCTTCAAGAGAGTGGAACGATATAACTGCTATTACCCCATCTTTATTTAACATAGATATAGCTTGCGGTAAAGTTTCTTCTAAGACTTCAATTTCTTTGTTCAGGTAAATTCTTAAAGCTTGGAAAACTCTTTTTGCTGAATGACCTTTTGTTGGAAATAAATCTGTTATCTCGACTAAATCAAATGTTGTATTAAGAGGTCTTCTTTTAACTATCTCACGAGCAATTTTATAACTGTTTTTTTCTTCACCATAAATGCGAAAGATTCTTTCCAACTCTTCGGCTGTAAGTGTATTAATGAGATCTTTTGCGGTTAAGTTAGAGTCGCTATCCATCCGCATATCAAGTAGGGCATCATGCATATAACTAAAACCTCTAGAAGGATCATCTATTTGAAAAGAACTTAAACCAAGGTCTAAAAGGACACCATCTACTTTAGTAACGCCTTCATTATTTAATATTTTTTTCATGTTTTTAAAATTCGACTTAAATATTTTAAAATTATTAAAGCCCTTTAGGTTTTCTTTTGCAATATTGATGGCATATTGGTCTTGATCAAAGCCGTATAAAAAACCATCATTTGAAAGTCTTTTTAAGATTTCTAAACTATGACCGCCACCACCTAATGTTAAATCAACATATATGCCGTTAGGTTTAATATTTAAAGAAGATATAACTTCATCTAATAATACAGGCTTATGTTTCATTATCAGATTCTCCAAAAAAATTGTTGTGAAGAATTAAATCGTTTAAAGTTTTAAAGCGGTCAAAAGCGGCAATAAACTGACTAATTTTCTCTTCAGTAATTGTCGGATTATCAACTTCTCTGCCACGATAATTCAAATGAAAATCATCAGTAAATACATCCATTGTTAGTGGAACATATGTGATTGTTTTATCGGTAGTTAAAATATCTACACCAAAAGTATATTTGGCATCTAAGCCGAAAAGATTTACAACTGTTCGTTTTATATCTGATTGACCTCTGACTAAAGAAGTAGAAGCGTTATAAGCACTTAAATCTGTATTTTTAGAAGTAATTATTAAAGGAACATTATGAGATATTTTTTGGTTATATAATAAATCTTTCGCTTCAACAATTAGTTTAGTATGTTCTCTAATTGACATATCAGATTTATGGTCACCATAGATTATAAAGACGATATCATCTAAAACTCCTTTTTCTTCTAACTTTTCAAATAACCCTTTTAAGGCGTCATCTGTAAATCTTGCATAATCTAAATATCTACCAATTTGGCCAGGGATAAACTCTGTCCAGCCGTTCATGCCTGTAATAACTTCATGTTCCATAAATGGAGAATGAAGAATGGTTGACAAAGAGAAAATGAACTGTTTTTGTTCAGCATCAACAAACTCAACAAGTTTATCATAAATAATATTGTCATTAATCCAACCATTCATTTTATGAGAATTGATGCTTAAATCAAGTTTTCCTTCAGCAATTAAAGACTCTTCACTAACAAGATGATCTGGATTAAAACCTAATTGAGCGTAAACTTCTTCACGACGATAAAAGTTCATGTTTGATCCTCTTAAAGCGTAAGTTTCATAACCTTTGGCACTAAACAGTTTTGGTAATGTTTCATAATCTTCGTGAATGTAATCATAATAAGTAACGATATTACCATCTGGGAAAATACCAGTTAAGGCAGCAAATTCAGCATCGCTTGTTTTACCAACGCCAATATTGGAAAAGAAGTTATAATAGTATAAGTTTTGGGAGTTGTTAGCCAAACTATTTATGAATGGTGTAATTTCATAAGTTTCTCCAGTGTTTGGGTTTTCGACAATTAAATTAATTAAGAAAGTATTAAATGATTCTAACTGAATCATAATTAAAGTTTTATTTTCAAAAATCGCTTCTGAGTTGTTTGTTGTATGACCATAAAAACTAATCGGATTTTCTTTTTGACTTTCATCTAAATAAAGTTGGGCTTGTTCAAAGTTTTTAGAATCAGTATCAATAATTTTTTCATCTGAACTAGTTAAATAGCCTAATAGGTCATTGCTTAAATAAGTATAAACGCCCATGTTTTGAATAGCTTCTAAGTCTTCAACAATGTAGTTGTTGTGGTTAGCTTCTACTTTATATTGAAAAGTGAAAGTGCTGAAAGAATAAAGACATAAACCAGTCAAGAAAAACTTAAACACTGTAATATAATCATAAGAAATTTTCTCGCGAACATCACTAGAATAAGTAAAAGGATTAGGAGTCATAAAACGTCTATGTTTGTAAACTGAAACATTTAAAATTATCATTATAATCGCAGGAATAACAGCAATCCATTGCCCCATTATAAAAAGGTTTTTCCATAAGAATATAGTTAGTTGTCTACCTAAATCCGGATTATGATTTGAAAATGTTCTAATGTTGAAAAATGAAAAGGCTGTTCCATAATAAAACGAATAAATCTTTAGTGCAAAAACAATTCCTGAAAGAATAACACTAACAATTGTTAAATTTAAAAGGACTGAACGTTTATGTCTTGAACCAATTAAGATAATTCCCAACAACATTAATAAGAAGCCTAAATCACCTAATAAAGACATAAAAAAAGATTGGAATGTAAATTTATAAAGGTTTAATTCTGGATTAAAAATAGGTAAGCTAACAACTAACCCATTAAGTAGATTTAAAACGAGAAATAAACTAATAAAAGTTACATAAAATTGTTTATCAGATAATTTTTTCATCATTATCAAGTCCTTATTATTAATATGTTATATTAAAAACATCCAAATGTAAAGAAAAGATGCTGCCTTAGCATCTTTTAATTACTCATTGTCTTCGCTTAATTGTTTTACTTGTTTACCTTTGTATTCGCCAGTAAATGGTGAAACTTTATGTGGCAATATGTAGTCACCAGTCGATTTGTCAATAACTAGTGTTGGTTTTTTAAGTTTATAATGAGTGCGACGTTTTCTTTTTCTTGTTTTGCCTGTTCGTCTAAATGGTACTGCCATTTTCTAATCCTCCTAATCTCTTTCGAAAATCCTATAAGGAATTTCGGTAATAAACCATCCCCAAACCATTTCATAAAAATCAATTTGATTATCTTTGATTTTATATTCCGTTTTTGAAGTTTCTGAGACTTCATCAACTAAAGTAAATTCAATTAAATGTTTGATGGGATTTAAAGTGTCTGATGCTAGCATAGTAATCTCTGCTTTAACATCTAATGTAAAATTTAAATATCTACTGTTTGTAAATGAATATGTTCCACTTACATAACACGTATCAATATCTTCAACCATTGCAAGATTTTTTATCTCATCTTTAAAGTCCAAAGTGAACTTTAAAGGTTTGTTTTGGTTGGTTTTTAAATAGTCTAATGTATATGTCATTTTAATCACCAGCGAAATCAATTATAACAAAACGATTATATGATGTCAATTATAAGATGCATGAAGATTAAAATAAGTATTTTAAACTACTCAGCGATTTTCTTTCTTAAAAAAGCTTTTAGGCTTGTCATTAAATCCAATAAGTCTTTTGGAATTAAATATTCTTTTTTCTCAGTCTTAATATCAACTAACAATGTTCTTAGCGGAACAACAAGTTCATAATTATCTAAAATTAATGTAATATCAAAAACATGGTGTTCGATTTCTTCAATTAGTTCAAATCTTGAAGATGTTTCAATCGCTTTGATTTCTGAGTAAGGAACTTCAACTGTGTGGTGATTGAAACTTGCGCCAGTTTTATGATCTATCATACAAGAATAATGAAATAAAAACTTGCTACCAAAGAATAAAGCGTTAAAGTTTGCGATATCATAACGCATTTTATCTTCGCTAAATACAATAACAGGTTCTAAAATGTCTGAATTAGCTGCTGGAGTTGAAACAAGAACAGGACTAAATTCGTTAACGACAAAATCATCAACACCTAAAATTGTCTTAGCATTTGTAGTTGCTTTGTTAATATCTTCTAAGACATAAGCATCAAAATCTGAAATTCTTAAATTACGACGTCTTCTTGAATGGAAAAACTCATTCATAAATTCTTTTCTATTCATAATTTATTGCCTCCTATGATTTTCTAAAAGTAATTATCTTTTCTTAAAAATTATTTATGAAGAAAGAGAGAAACAAATACAAATGCCACGAACACAAGCGAGAAAACAAATGCGCTACGCATTAAAAAGAGTTCAAAACCTCTTGTTTTTTGATCTTTAAATAAGTCTGATTTTTCTCCGCTAAAGGCATCTTGAACACTATCTTGTGCCTGTTGAGTGGCAACAGTTAAAATAATTAAAATACTAAAAATAAATACAAGTACATCTGCCCAATTCATATTATTCACACATAATATTGAAACTTATTATGTTCTCCTTTCTTATTAAAATAAACATACAAAACTTTCAATACTAAAAATAAAAAAACTTTTTTTTAATATTGAAAAACACTTGAAAAAATAAAATAGCTTTTTTGTGAGTTTTAGGACTAAAAACTGCACCAGCTAATTACTATGAATATTTTAACAACAATACTAAACTTTGTCAAACATTAAATATATATTTAATAGTTTTCACGTTCAAAAAGTGGTATTATATTTCTAATAGCATTATAATATTAGTTGGATGTGTGATATTGTGAAGTTGAAAACTTTTGCTTTAGGGGAATACCAAACTAACTGCTATGTTTTATATAAAGACTACAAAGCAATGATTATTGACCCAGGTTATTCATCAAAAGAAATTGAAGATTTTTTGCTTAATAACGGGATAGTTCTGGAGTCTGTTTTTATTACTCATGGACATTTTGATCATGTTGGCGGAGTTAATTCATTAAAAAAGAAATACCCTAACATAACAGTTTATGCACCTAAAAAGGATGCTTATTGGTATATGAGAGACCCTAGAAACAAAATTTATGAAGACATAATGGTTGATAAATATGTTACTGAAAAAGACATAATTAATTTTCAAGGTGTAATCTTTAAAATTATAGAAACACCGGGTCATACATATGGATCTGTTTGTTTATATGCTGATAAAGTTTTATTTTCAGGTGATACGCTGTTTTATCATTCGGTTGGGAGAACGGACTTATATTTGGGTGATACTAAGGCGCTATTTGAAAGTGTTAAAAATAAACTTTTCGCACTGCCGGATGATACAATAGTTTATCCAGGTCACGGAAGGGCAACAACAATTTTTGAAGAAAAAATGAACAATCCCTTTGTTGGAAAGGAATATTTATGAATAAAATAGAAAAATTTTTAGAAAGCAATGATTACCCATTAATAGTGGCATTTATAGGCGCGATTGCTTGGATATTGCCGAAAGATTTTATATGGTTAAACAACATACTAATGATTATATTAGTTTGTACGGCTGTTTTTGTGTTGTCTTTATTTAAAAACACGAAATATATTATACCAATATTGTTATCATTAGTTTTCACATTAAATGTTGCAGAAATAGGCGTTGCGGAAATTACAGGCTTTACGATTTATCATTTAATAGTGATTCTTATGTTGATTGGTTTAACGGTGCATTTAATTAGGTTTAAACACAAGTTTGAGTTTGATTATATTGCCTTAGGATTAATGCTAATTGCAATATCATATTTGATACCTATGGCTTATATGCCATTATCAAGCCTAATGTTTTCTATTTCTATTACCGGAATAATATACGTGTTATTTTATTTATTTTTTATAAGCACTGCTAAAGTAACTACAGATGATGTTTTAAATTATTTCTTTTTTGCAAGCATCCAACTTTTAGTAATTATGCTTTATTCAATGGGAACTAACTTTATTCAATTAATAAAAAACAATAGTTTAGAAGAAACGATTGCTATAGGATTAAATAATAGTTGGGGAAGTTCAGATTATGGATTTGGAAATATTAATGATTTAAATATTCATTTAGCAATCTTATCAAGCGGAATATTTTATAAAATAATTAAACACCCCAAAAACTATTTTTACTGGCTCTTTGCGATACTATATGTTGTATTAATAGTATTTAGCGGATCAAGAGGTGGGGCAATCACATTAGTTTTATTATTATTTTCTTACTATATTATGTTGTATGTTTATGGAACCAAAGAACAGATTATAATTGTAAATGTCTTGTTGTTTGTTGTTATGGGGCTAGCTTTTGCCTTTAAAGATATATTTTTAATCTTTTTTGAAAACTTTCTTCAAGGTGGTGTTGAGGATATGAATAGGTTTTCTAGTGGTAGAATACAATTATATAAGGATGCTATTGAAATATTTAAAAAATATCCTGTGTTTGGAGCCGGTTGGACAACATTTGAAGCCGAAAATGTTAATAGAATCCAAGTGTTCCACTCAACAATATTCCATACATTAGCAATCTCGGGAATATTTGGTTTAATTTCAGTATTTATATTTACAGTTGCTTGTTTCACAACAATATTAAAGAAACTTAACAAAAATGTGTTATTACTTGGAGTGCCATGGACAATAACGATGTTACACGGATTAATTGATAATACAATTCATATGGTAATATACACGCTTTTAACTATGGTTGTGTTCACAGCGATACGAAAAGAAGAGGAAATAATCGTATAATTAAAGTAAATAATAAAAAAGACTAGGAATTATTTCTTAGTCTTTTTCTTTTCTTTAGATTTGTATACTTCTTTTTGTTTTTCTAAATAATCTCTCATCATGTTTTCTAAAACATTAGAATTATATTCAACGGTTTCATGCTTGGAATCCTTTATTTCAAGTTTATAAGGTTCTAATATGTGTAAATGTAATAGAGGCTTTCTTTTATATAATCTATAAAGACCACGAGGTTTTTTAAACACATAAACCATCGGTAAAATATTTACATTATTATCTAACGCAAATCTTATTGCTCCTTTTTCAAAAGGGCGAATATGGTCGCAATAAGGCTCTAATGCTGATTCAGGATAAACAGCAATCCAAGCACCTCTATCAAGAACAATCTTCATTTGTTTTTTAAAATCTCTAAAATGGTTTTTGTTTTCAGGAATGGGCACGCCAGCCAAAAACTTCATCACTTTGCCAGCGACTGGAATGCCTAAGTTAGTCATAAGCATAGTAATGTAAATTCGTTTAGTGAAGATAGCAGAGGCGGTTAAAAAAGCATCAAAAGGGTGAATATGGTTAGAAATATAAATATAACCAGTTTTCTCTCTTTTTGCGCTTCTTAAAGCCTTTTTGTTAACAACTTTAAAGCCAAAGAAAACAGGGCCAACAAAGATTTTCATCAAAAAAAGCACGATAAAAGCGGCCAACCTAGTAAAAGGTCGTTTATACCATTTTATGTTGAAATAGTCATAGTTATCCTTTAATTTTACTGGTCTAGCTTTGATTGTTTGATAGGAATGCTTTTCCGAATCAAAAACTTTGCCTTCATCTTTTTTATCTTTTTCGTTCATCTGTTCACCATGTTTATTATAAATTCTTTATGTAATAATTATTATAACATAATTAACGATTAAAAATGTGATATAATTAAGTAGGTGATTATTGATGATTATTGTTTATGGAGGAACATTCAATCCCCCAACAAAGGCACATGAAGAAATAGCAAATCTGTTGATAGAAAAATATAACCCTGAAAAGTTTATATTTTTGCCTGTTGGTGATAGTTACACATGGAAAGATAACTTTGTAAGTTTCAAACACCGAAAGAAAATGCTTAAATTAGTGTTTAACGATGAAATTTTTGAAATAAACACTCTTGAAAACAAAAAAAGATATAAAGGCACATATTGGGCGCTTAATGAATTAAAAGAAACACATAAAAGTGATGTATATTTTGTAATGGGCGCAGATAATATTGAGCAATTAGACAAATGGATTAATTATGAAAAACTAATTAGTGAGCATAATTTTATAGTTTTAACTAGGGAAGGCTATGATCCTGTTAAGTTAATTAAAGAAAAGTTTCCAGAAAATGTTAAAAACTTTAGTGTTGTAGAGTATCATTCTGAAATTTCATCAAGAAAGTATCGAGAAAACACAACTTTAGAACACTTTTTAAATAAAAAAGTGGTATCATATATAAAAGGTCATAATCTATATGGGGGTAATGATGTTAAAGCATAATATCTTAAAAGTCGCAACAGTGACACCTAAATTACAGGTCGGCAAACCACTAATTAATGTAGTTGAAATGGAAAAAGTCTTAAAAGAAACTAAGGCTTCTTTAGTTTTGTTTCCTGAGTTAGGGATAACAGGTTATACGTGTGGAGATTTATTTTATCAAGAAGAATTACTAAAAGAATCTCTTGAAGCTTTAAAAAGATTAATAAACCTCAAATTTCCAGGTGTTGTAGTTGTTGGAATGCCGCTAGATGTTGATTCAGTATTGTATAATGTTGCGGTTGTAATCCAAAAAGATAAAATTTTGGGGGTTGTACCTAAGTATTATTTGCCAAACACTGGCGACTTTTATGATAAAAGATGGTTTAATAGTGCGATGGGTATCAAAAAAACCAAAGTTAAACTATTAAATCAAGAAGTTCCTTTTGGACAAGTTTTATTTAAAGATAATAAAAATGATATTAATTTTGCGATAGAGATTTGTGAAGATATGTGGGTACCGATTACTCCTGGTAATTTAATGAGTTTAGTTGGCGCAAACTTAATCTTAAATTTAAGTGCTTCATCAGCAAATTTAGATAAAAAAGATAGTAGAAGAATTGTTGTTCAAGAGCATTCAAGAAAAAACCATGGCGCATATTTATACACATCTTCAGGCAGTACAGAATCAACGAGCGAAGTTGTTTTTTCTGGTCATAATATTCATGCAGTCTTAGGTTCGGTGGTTAATGAAAGGTTGTTTGACGGCTTATCTACAATGATATTAGAATCAGACATTGATTTTGGATTAATAAATTATCAAAGAAGAAAATCATCAAAATTAAAGGATAGTTTACATAAATTTGATATTGATTATACTATGGTTGAAGTAAATTTTTCTGAAACAGAAGAGTATGTTTTTTCAAATAAAATAGATGCTGAAGCTTTAATTGGTGAAGATACACTAGAAAGATTTGAAGAGATTAGAAATATTCAAACGAAAGCTTTAATGAAAAGATTAGAACACATTAATCAACCTAAAATAGTTTTAGGCGTCTCTGGTGGTCTTGATTCAAGTTTGGCGTTATTAGTTGCAGTTGATACATTTAAACAGCTTAAAAGAGAGTTAAAAGATATTATAGCAGTTTCTATGCCAGGGCTTGCGACAAGTGAAAGAACGAAAACTAGCGCTAAGGAATTATCTTTAAGTTTAGGTGTAACATATAAAGAGATTGATATCAAAGATGAAACATTACTTCATTTTGAAAAGATTAATCAAGATGAAAAAAATGAAGATATAACTTATGAAAACACTCAAGCTAGAATTAGAACTATGACGCTGATGAACTTAGCCAATCAAGAAAATGGTATAGTTTTAGGAACTGGAAGTTTAAGTGAGATAGCGTTAGGTTTTATGACTTATAATGCTGATCAAATGAGCATGTATGCGATTAATGCAGGCTTACCTAAGACATTAGTAAGAAGACAGTTTAGAAATTACAGCAAAATATTTACTAAAGAAGAAAAATTAATTGAGAGAATATTAGATACGCCAGTTTCACCAGAACTTAAAAAGAATCAAAAGACGGAAGAGTTTTTAGGTTCTTATGATATTAACGATTATTTAATTTATCGTCATTTAGTTGCTGGTGATAGTGAAGAGAAAATGGTGTTTATGCTTGAAAAAGCGTTTGAATTAAATTTAACTGAAGCGAAAAAATATGTAAAAAGATTTTTAGATAGATTTTATAACTCGCAATTTAAAAGACAGGTTATGCCAGACGGGCCAAAAGTAATTTCTATCGGACTTTCTCCACGCAGTGATTATAAGATGGGCAGCGATGTGAGAAAAAGATGAAAAAAAAGGTAGTATTAGGTCTTAGTGGTGGTGTTGATAGTGCAGTTGCGCTAATAAAACTAAAAGAAGAAGGATATGATGTAATAGCAGTTTTTATGCGTAATTGGGACTCGTTTGTTAATGATGATATTTTAGGGAATCCCACATTAAATGACCCTATTTGTACACAAGAACAAGATTACCTAGATGCAAAAAAGGTTGCTGAACAATTAAATGTGCCATTATACCGAATTGATTTTATTGAAGAGTATTGGGATTATGTTTTTAAATATTTTTTAACAGAATATGAAAAAGGAAGAACTCCAAATCCCGATATATTATGTAATACGGAAATTAAATTTAAAGCCTTTTTAAAATACGCAATGGAAATGGATGCAGATTATATTGCGATGGGTCATTACGCTCAAAAAGACTTCATTGATGGTAGACCGGTTTTAAAAAGAGCGAAAGATGAGAGTAAAGATCAAACATACTTTTTATCACAATTAACGGAAGAACAATTAGAAAAGGCACTTTTTCCAATTGGCGATTTAGTTAAGGGTGAAGTAAGAAAAATAGCCGAAAAAGAAAATATTGCTGTTGCGAAGAAAAAAGACTCAACAGGGATTTGTTTTATTGGCGAAAGAAGGTTTGGAGAATTTTTATCAAACTATATGTTAACTAAAAAAGGTAAAATGACGATGTTAGATGGTACATATATTAAAGACCATGATGGGCTTTTTTATTATACAATTGGGCAAAGAAAAGGACTTAAAATTGGCGGTATGAAGGATTATAGCCAAGAGCCTTGGTTTGTTGTTGGTAAAGATGTTGAGAGTAATACACTTTATGTTGAACAAGGTTTTCACCATCCTTATTTATATTCAAATAAATGTATAGTTAAAGATGTTGTTTTTAGAGGTAATAGGGATTTAGCAGAAAGAACATTTACAGCTAAGTTTAGATATCGTCAAAAAGATCATGATGTAGAGTTAAAGTGGCTTGATAAGACAACATTAGAGGTTTATTATCCGAAAAAAGCACGAGCAGTTACACCAGGCCAAGCAGCAGCTTTTTATGAAGGTGAAGTTTGTGTGGGCGGTGGTTTTATCGATACGGTTTATTATAATGATGAGAAAAGAAAGTATTAAGGTATTAATATGATTATTGAAGGGCATATAATTAAACAAATATATAGAAACGAAGAGACTAGTTTCTCTATTTATGTTCTTTCTTTAGAAACAGGAGAAGAGGTAATAATTAAAGGGGTTTTACCAAAACTAACTGAAGATTTATTGTATGAATTTGAAGTTGATGAGGTTAATCATCCCCAATACGGGCTTCAATACGATGTTAAGTCTTTTAAACAAGCAGCAACTCACAATAGAGAAGGTTTAATTAGTTATTTATCTAGCGATTTATTTTTTGGGGTAGGAATAATTACTGCAACAAGAATAGTTGATACATTTGGCACTGAAGCAATCGATATTATATTAGAAGATAAAAATGTTTTAAAAAGAATTGGTTTCAATGCTCTACAAATTGAAAGGTTTTATCAAGCGTTATATAAAAACCAAAAGTTAGACAAGGTATTAGTTGACCTTTTTTCTTATGGCCTAAGATTAAAAATATCAATGAAACTAATTGATTTTTATGGTTATGACGTAGTAGAAGTAATTAAAGAAAACCCTTATAGATTAATGTATGATATTGAAAACATAGGTTTTTTAAGAGCTGATGCTATAGCTAAAAAGATAGGAATTCAAGATGATGATCCAAAAAGAGTAGAGGCAGCAATCGTTTATTCTATCAATGAATATATTAATTCATCGGGACATACATATTTAAATGAAAAGAATCTCTTACAAGCAATAAATAAAATATTAAACACAGATGAATTAAAAGAAGAAATTAATACTGCAAAAGAAAATTTAATTAGTAAAAATATAATTTATGTTGAAGATAACAACTACACATTAGCGCAAGTTAAAAAGACAGAAGAAAATTTAGCAAAACAATTATTAAGATTTACCAATAAAAAACGAACAAATGTTAATTTAGATGATTTAATCGCTCAAGTAGAAAAGATTAACAGGATAACTTATACGGTTAAACAAAAAGAGGCGATTAATGAAGCAATAAACAATCCTCTTACTGTTATAACAGGTGGACCAGGGACAGGTAAAACAACCGTATTATTAGGTATCTTAAGCGTTTATGCATTATATAAAGGAATTAACATTAGAGGTTCATCGGTAGTTAATAATGTTGGTGTTTGTGCACCAACGGGAAGAGCGGCAAGAAGAATGAGTGATTTAATTGGAATTCCTGCGTTTACTATTCATAGACTTTTAGGTTATGGTTATGATAGAACATTTATGTATGATGAAGAAAACCAATTGCCACAAGCGCTATTTATAATTGATGAAGCAAGTATGATTGATATCTATTTAGCCGAAAAGTTATTTAAATCAATACCTAATAATGCACAAGTAGTAATAGTAGGAGATAAAGATCAATTGCCGAGCGTTGGACCCGGTCAAGTATTAGCTGATATAATCTCTTCTGGTAGAGCGCCAACAATTGTTTTAGATGAGATACATAGACAGTCATTAGACAGCGGAATTATTAAACTCGCAAATGATGTAAACAATCAAACTATTAATAGTGAAAGTTATGAAGTAAAAGAGGATTTAATTTTCATTAAAGAAGACTCAAAAGAAATAGTAAAAACATTAATTGAATTAACGACTCAAGCACTTGAAAATGGTTATGATTTAATTGAAGATATTCAAGTCTTAATACCGATGTATAATGGTTCGGTTGGGATTAATACAGTTAATCAAATGTTTCAATCGCACTTCCATAAAAAAGAAGAAGTCCATGTTGAAAGGAATTTAGAAAGGTTTTACATCGGAGATAAGGTAATGCACTTAGTCAACTCTCCGGAAAAAGGCGTAATGAATGGAGATATCGGAAAAATAATATCTATTTATTCAACAAAAGAGAATGAGAAAATAGTGCTCGTTTCTTATCAAGAAGGAGAGGTCCCTTACAACTTAAATGAGTTAGAAGAGTTAACTCTTGCGTATGCAATAAGCATTCATAAATCGCAAGGAAGCGAATATAAAACAGTTTTCATTCCGCTTGTGAGAAGTTATAAAATTATGCTTAGAAAAGAACTTCTATACACAGCTATTACAAGAGCCAAAAACCATTTATATTTAATTGGAGAAATAGATTTAATAAACTATGCAAGCGGTAAGATAAATGAGAAGCGACAAACAAAATTAAAAGAGTATTTGTTAGAAGAAAAAGAAGATTTAAAAGAAAAGAAAAAAGAATTAACGCCATATGATTTTATGTAAGTAAAAAACAAAAAAAGAGAGATGTTGAAGTCTCTCTTTTTTAAGTCAATTTAAATTACCAAATGCTTACCATTTTTTCTTTTGGAAGATACATTTCATCTTCTTTAGTAATACCATAATGTTCTTGGAATTCAGGCATGTTACTTAATTGCATATTAGCTCTTAAGATTGCTGGTCCGTGAACATCGATGTTTAATAATAATTGAGCGTATTCAGGAGAAGATTTTTGTCTCCAAACTCTTGCCCAGTTTTGGAAGAAATCATCATTAGAATGCTTACCGCTATTTTTACTAGCATTGTAAGCTGCTCTTATACCACCACTATCAGCGATGTTTTCAGAAACTGTTAATTTACCATTACATGGACCATATTCAGTTTGAACACCATCAAATAATGTAATCATATCTTCAGCTTTTTTATTGAAAGATTCTAAGTCTTGTTCAGTCCACCAATTGCTTAACGAACCATTTTCATCAAACTTAGCTCCGTTATTATCAAATGCATGTGAAATTTCGTGTGCGATAACAGCACCGATACCACCATAATTAGCGGAAGAAGATTGATCTAAACTATAATAAGGTTTTTGTAAGATAGCAGCAGGGAATACGATTTGGTTATTAGTTGGATTAAAGTATGCGTTAACCATAGATGCTGGCATACCCCAAAGATTTTTATTGCGTTTTTTATTGTATTGGCTAAACTGATATTCATTAATGATTCTACTATTCTTAACATTTTCTTCAACGATGTTTGAGCCTTCTTCATAACTACTAATGTTAAATTTTTCATAGTACGGAGGAAGTTCATCAGGATAACCAACATGAACTGAAAGTGTATCTAATTTTTTAATTGCTTTTGCTTTAGTAGCATCTTGCAACCAATCATTGTTTTGGATTCGTTCTTTATAAACATTAATCATTTCATGAACCATAATAGTTACATCATTTTTTGCAACAGGACCAAAATAGTTTTCACCATAATATAATCCGACAGCTTGATTAAATCTATTATAAGCTTGATAAAATCCGTGTTTTTCTTTACTTCTAGCTTCTTTCGTTCCCGATAGTGCTCTACTAAATGCTCCGCCAGCAATTCTTAATTCATCAGTTAATAATGATGAAAAGCTTAATAAAAATTGTAATATCATCCAAGACTTCATAATTTTAAAGTTGTTTTCATTTATAACCTCATCAAAATGTTCTAAGTGATCAGGATTATTGAAAATTAATTTATCAACCTTTTGGCCAACTAGTTTATCAGCTAATGCCATAACATTGAAGTTTTTGATTTTGTCTAAAATAACACTTCTATCATAAGGGTTATATAGTTTTACATAGTCAGCTGATTCTTCTCTAGATTTAGTAACCGGAACAAGCAATGCGTCAAACGCTAATGTTTCTTCAATGATTGTGTTTGCTTCTTCAGGTGTATAACCATATAAAAGAAGAAGTTGAGTAGAAGTCATTCTAAATAAGCCGAGTAATTGTTCTTTAGTTGCTTCATCTTTATAGTAAGTTGTATCAGGTAAAAATACACCTGCTAAACCAAAATATAATATTTGATTATTACTATCTTTGAAGTCTTGCATAACACTAAAACTTAACGGAAGATCAATGCTATCAAGAAGTAGTTCTTTTGCATTGTTTTCTAAGTCTTTTAAACTTCCAAGACTTAAGATTCTGTCTAAATAAGGTTTTATAGGTGTAGTGCCTAACTCAGCTCTTTTATTAAAGTCGCTTGTCATCTTGTAATACTTAATGAAATTCTTTAAGTTTTTGTTTAGACCAGAAGGATCAAGAACCCATTTTTTTGTTAAGTCCATTAGTAGTTTTTCAATATCTAAATGAAGTTCTAAAAATGCAGACATACTAGGTTGATCATCTGGAATAACAGCAGTTTCTAACCATTTTTCATTAACGGCATTATAAAAGTTCTTTTTGATTAATTCTTTATTCATAATTTTTCACCTCAATAGTAATTATAACATCTTTTTTAGTAAAATTAAATGATAAACACGCCATTTAGTCATGTTTTTTCAAAATATCTTTAAGTTCTTGAACTTTAAGGTTACACGAGTTTCTTTTATAGCAGTAACAATTTAATTTGTCTTTTCTAGATTTTCTAATGAAACGAAAATAAACAATTAATCCTAAAACTAGTACTACAAATATTAAGATGAATACATCAGTTATTGTCATATTATAATCCTCCTAAACGTAAAATGTTAAATACAATTAAAGCTATTAAATATGCAAAACCTGTTTGGAAAAGAACAGCATAGATTGTTTTTTTAGTGCTTTTGAGTTCGCTTTTCATTGCTCCAATGGCTGCTAAACAAGGAGCATTGTATAAGTTGAAAATCATAAATGAAAGGGCACTTGAAACTGTAAAGAATGAAAATAAACTAGAAGTGAATACAGAACTATCACCTGAAACATCTGCAATTATTTTCATTGTAACAACAACATTTTCTTTAGCAATTAAACCTTGAATTGTGCTGACTCCACTTGCCCAAGATAATTCTCCGAGGATTGGATAGAAAACATAAGATAAGTAATAACCAATCCTTCCTAACATACTAGTTTCGATTGGTATCCCGTAATTAAATCTAAAGTCAAATGATAATAAAAACCATAAAATTACACTTGCGAAGGTAATAATTGTTAAAGCATGTTTAATAAAATCCCAAACTTGTAGGCCAATATTTGTAAAAACATATTTCATTTTTGGAACTCGATATACTGGAAGTTCAGAAATATAACCACTAACTCGTTTAACTTTAAAGATATACTTTAAAATGAGTGCAGAAATAACAATTATTACAATTGAAAATAAGTAAAGAATAAAAGTCATAAGTCCGGCATATTGTTTAAAGAAAAAACTAGCAAACAAAGTAATAATTGGTAGTTTAGCACTACAAGGAATAAATGGGGTTAAAATTACTGACATTTCACGCTCTTTTTTATCTTCAATCGTTCTTGTTGCACCAATGGCAGGAACAGAACAACCACTACCGATAATAAACGGAATTAAAGCCGTACCAGAAAGTCCTAATCTTCTAAAGAGTTTATCCAAAAAATAAGCAATTCTTGTCATATAACCAGTTGATTCTAAAATGTTGATAAAGAAAAACAAGAGTATTAATTGGGGGATAAAAGGCATCAAAGCAGCAACACCGCCGATGACTCCATCAACTAATAAACTAACAGCCCAGTCGCTAGCATTGATGCTAGTAAGCCAGTTTGATAGATTGTCTTGAATCCAACCAAAAAACTCTTCAACAAAACCAACGCATAGAGAACCTACTAAACCTACCGATATAGTATAAATAACGAACATTACTGCTAAAAAGATAGGTATAGCTAAATATTTATTTAAAAGAATCTTATCAATTTTTTCTGTATGTCTTTCATGCTTAGATAGAACTTTAAAAGACATTGATAAAGCAGTCTCAATGTAGTTATATCTTTTTTCAGCAATAACTTCATAAAAATCTTCTTGGTATTCATGTTTTAAAGAAGTTTTAATTGTTTCTATTTCAGCATTTAATGTGTCATTATCTTGTAAGATTTTAATTGCGTAATAGGTTTCGTGTTCTGTTTCTAATTGTTCTTTAATTTTGTCTAAATCAGATTTAATGAAATTAAGCCAATTATATGTAGGGTTATATAAATAATCCTTCGTAGCGATTGCGCAGACCAAATCAGTTACGCCAATGTTTTTCTCAGCACTGATAGGAAAGAAACTAACACCAAACATTTTTTCTAATGTTTTAAAGTGTAGTTTAATATTTTGATCTTCTAACATATCAATCATGTTTATAGCAACCAACATTGGAATATCTAGTTCTAATAATTGAGTTGTTAAATATAATCCTTTTTCTAAGTGTGTAACATCAACAACATTTATAATCAAATCTACATCTTCGTTTAAAAGATAAGAAGTAGTGATTTCGTGTTCACTTGAATAAGGAGTTAAGGAAATAATTCCTGGCAAATCAATAAAAACATCTTCGCTTTTTTTCTTTGAGCCTACATAAATATCAACTGTTGTCCCAGGATAATTAGCAACTGTATGATTATTTTTAGTAAGCAAATTAAAAAGCGTAGTTTTTCCACTATTTTGATTACCGACTAACGCTATCTTCATACTTTTACTCCTTCTATATTGTTTAAATATTTTTTATCAATGGCTAGATTATAACCCCTTAATGAGATGTTTACAGGGCTGCCAAAAGGAGCAAAGCCTTTTATTGTAATAACAACAGACTTTGTTATACCTAAATCGTTTAAACGTTTCTTAATATTGTTTTTATCGTCAATAATGTTTGTTACTTTTAGAGATTCACCAACCTGTAAATCTATTAGTTTCATTATAATCACCACTGAAAATAACTATAATAAGTTTTTGAGCCTTTTGCAAATAATACGATAAAAAAAACAATGTTGTTTTTTGTTAAATAATCTTAAAAAGTTCTAAAGTATTGACTAACATTTTTTAATTAGGTAATCTAAATATGGTGATATGGATGAAGATAAAACCCATCCTAAAAACATTATGGATAAGTCTATTGTCAACGTTTATATTAGTTTTATCGCAAACTTTAACTTTAAGGGGATTTGAAGATATAAACACCATAAATCTATTGTTTTTAGAAATACCAATTGAATATTTTGTTATTAACTTTTTAATTTATGTGATGTTAACAATTTTATTTATCTTAACGAATGATTTAATACCTTTTCCGAAACTTGCGAAAGGTGTTGTATATTCGGTAATGATTTCCGTTGTTTGGATAGCATTAAGATTTCAACCCAAAGCCCTTACTAATTTTTCAAGGTATGTTTTTGATTCTATTGTATTTGTTATCCCTATTTTAATATATGGAATCTTTTTAGGATATTTGGCAACTGAACAAACAAAAGAATTTAAGTTTGAGAAGAAACACTTAGGCTTTCTTTTAATATCAGCAATTTGGATTATGTTCCATGCATTTAATTTAATATTGTCGCAACCGGTAAAAGAACATTGGTTCTATTATATTCTTTGGGTGATACCGACAAGTTTAGCTTTAGGTTTAGTGTTTGGATTAATCTATGAGTTTAGTTTAACGAGCGAAAGAAACAGTTTATATGTTACAAGTGCTGCGGTAATTGTAATTTTTATATCGTACTATGCTTATCAGTTCGCTATAAATAGAACTGCAGACATTCAATTATTTATTAGGGTATTATTAGATATAACGTCAATAATATTTGCTATCCAGTTTTTTGAAATATTTTCAAATAGATTTATAAAGGAAGTTAAATGAAAGTAATAATTGCCCCAGATTCCTTTAAGGGCGGATTAGATGCAGCAACAGCTGCTACAACAATTTTTAAAGCTTTTAAAGAAGTAAAACCTAATTATAATTATATTCTTAAACCAATCTCTGATGGCGGAGAAGGAATCTTAAAAGCTCTAGCGAATAAAACTTTACCGGTTATGGTTACGGGGCCTTTAGGAAAACTTACAAGCGCGGAGATAGGTTTTTTAAAAGATGAAAAAACAATAATAATTGAGATGGCTTTAGCAGCCGGATTTGAAAAAGTAGAAGAAGATAAAAGAGACGCTAACTATACAACGACTTATGGCGTTGGAGAACTTTTATTAAAAGCCCTAGAATATAATCCTAAAAGAATAATTATCGGTTTAGGTGGTAGCGCAACAAATGATTTGGGGATTGGTGCACTCCAAGCGTTAGGTATAAAATTTTATGATGAAAATAATGATGAGGTTGGCATTTTCGGTAAGGATATTTTTAAGATAAAAAGTGTTGATTCAACGAATGTAAATAAGAAGTTAAAAGAAATAGATTTAATCTTAGCAACAGATGTAAAAAACCCGCTTTTAGGTGAAAGAGGATCAACATTTGTATATGGTCCACAAAAGGGACTAAAAGAAAAAGATTTAAAAAAATATGATGAACAATTTAAAATTGTAAGCGAACTTTTAAACAAAGAATTTAATAGAGATTTCACTAATGTTCCAGGGGTGGGTGCAGCAGGTGGAATAGCATATTCATTAGCGACAGTTTTTGATGGAAAAATAACTTCTGGTTTTGATGTTGTGTATGAAGAATTAAAATTAGAAGAAACATTTAAAAAGGCAGATTATTTAATAACGGCAGAAGGCAAGATTGATAGTCAAACTTTAAGTGGAAAAGGTCCTTTACAAATAGCCTTAAAAGCAAAAGAAACAAATCCTAAAATCAAGGTGGTAATATTTGTTGGAACAAACCTTTTAAAAGACAATAATATCTTTGATAAAATCATAGAAATAAACGACTCAAAATTATCGTTAAAAGATAACATAAAACAAACAAAAACGCACTTGTTTGAAGCAGCGAAAAACTATTTTCAAGAGTTATAAAAACAACATAAAACAAACTATATACCAACAAAAAAAGAGATTTTTTCTCTTTTTTGTTTTTAAGTTATATCTCATAGTTAGGCTGTTTCCTGTTATCCTTTAAAGTTATAAATAGGCTTGATTATGAACTTAACATCAATTGTATCTTTAATCTGTTCAATGATTTCATAGATAGGTTTATATACTCTTGGAGATTCATCTAATGTGTCTTTTGAAAGTGTAGTAGTAAACACATCTTTCATGTCCTTTTTTAAGTCGTCCATAAGTAGTATTCTTTTAGCTTCGTTTCTGCTTAAAATTCTGCCTGCTCCATGGGGTCCTGAATAGTTCCAATCTGGGTTACCTAAACCAATGCCATAGATTGAACCATCACGCATATTTATTGGTACCAAAACAGGCTTTCCTTTAGATGCTTCAATTGCTCCTTTTCTAACTATATTATCATCACCGATATAATTGTGAATTGTCTCAAACCTTGAGATTTCTTTTAAGTTGCATTTTTCTAAAATAACATCTGCTATTTTTTCTCTGTTTTTACTTGCAAATATTTGACATAGTTTCATGTCATGTAAGTAATTAAGTCTATCTTCATTTTCTAAGTAAGCAAGATCGTTTGGAATCTTTGGTTCTTTATGTAGTTCAGTTAAGGTAGATTCTATTTCGTTGTGTCTATTTTCTTTTATTAATTTATTGATTATTTCATTATGTCTGCTTTTGCGTTTTTCGTTAATGTGTTTGACAGCCTTTTTTTGATAGATGTTTGCAATTTGATAGCCCAAGTTTCTTGAACCGCTATGGATTATTAAAAATGTTCTACCTTCATCGTTTCTACCAATTTCAATAAAATGGTTTCCACCACCCAAAGTGCCCAATGAGTTTTCCAATCTTCTAACATTGTCTAGTTCATCATAAACTTTTAGATCTGTTAGCGGGAATGGTAAGTCTTGAGCATGTTGATGGATGCTAAAACCAGAAGGAATATACATATGAATAATATCATCAATATAAACTAGATTAAGATTTGTGTTTTCAATTTCGATAGTTAACATTCCACAACCAATATCAACGCCTACAACATTAGGAATAATCTTATCGCCTATGGTGCTTGTAAAACCAATTACTGTGCCTATGCCAGTATGAACATCAGGCATAATTCTAACTTTCTCATCTTTAAAAGAATCTTGTTTCATTAGAGTGTAAATTTGGTCTAATGCTTCTTCATCAACATCTTTAGCAAATATTTTCAAATCATATTTAGACAATAGTATAACCTCCTTTTCTATCACACATACAACTACATTTTAACACATATTGAACATATTTATTAATCAACACTGAAACAAGTTTACAAAATAGACAAAATAATATATTTAAGAGTTAAATTGTGATATTATGAAAATAGAAAGAGGTGTTGCTTTTGGCGAAAAAAGTAAAACTTATAGACATACATTCGCATATTATTCCTGATGTTGATGATGGGGCAAGAAATTTTGCCGAATCTTTAATGATGCTTGAGATGATGGTTGAACAAGGCGTCACTGATGTAGTCGCAACACCTCATGTTAATTCTAACGCCACTAGAGCAACTTGGGAAAGACAAGTGAGTCAGTTTAAATTACTAAAAGAAAAAGCAGCTCATTTAGATATTAATATACATCTAGGTGCAGAAGTAAAATATCGTAAATATTTAATTACTGAATATAAAAAATATACATTTGAAAATACAAACTATATTTTGATGGAGTTTAGTTGGGAAACAGAAGAAGATATCTTTGGAGTTTTAGAAATGCTTCAAAAGGAAGGGCTTAAACCAATTATGGCTCATATAGAAAGATATACATACTTAACATTAGAAGACTATAAAGAAATGAAAAAAAGAGGAATTCTTTTACAAGTAAATGGTAATGCTGTTTTAGGCAAGGGTAGAGAATTATGGGTTCATAATGCAAAAACACTTGTTCAAGAAAGATTAGTTGACTTTATCGCAACCGATACCCACAACACAGAACACAGAGCTCCAGACATGAAAAAAGCTTACGAACATTTAAGTCATAAGCTTGATGAAAACTATTTAAACGATATATTTTATAATAACCAGTTAAAGCTGCTTAACCCTGAATAATTAGTAATTATTATTTTATAAGTTCTGCAAATTTATCAAAAATCACTTTTGATACTAAAGAATCGCTATTAACTTCTGGGTGCCACTGGACAGCAAATATTGGCAAAGTTTTATGTACAACAAGTTCAATAGTAGAATCATTATGAATGCCTAAGATAGTTAAATCTTTTGCGAGATCTTTAATCGCTTGATGATGGTAGCTGTTAACATTGATAGTTCCCTCTAAGTTAATAAAAGAGTTTTTAGTGACATTGACATAGTGATTATTGCGAATGGATTTATGGTCTTTGTTTAAATCACCTAAATCTTGATGTAAGGTGCCGCCTAAAAAAACATTAATTGATTGATGACCTCTACAAATTCCGAGTAGAGGTTTTTTATATCTCACGGCGTGTTCAACGATAAGTTTATCAACTTCATCTAAACGAGAGTCTACATTTTTAGATAACCCTTCGTTTGTCTCATTATAGCATTTTGGATCTACATCTGTACCACCGGTAATCAAAAAAGCATCGCATAACATTAAAATCTTTTCCAAATTAGGGTTTTCTAGCGTTAGCATAAGAGTGTTTAACCCTCTTTTGTTTAAAGGCTCTAAATAGCGGGTATTGACGAATTGTTTTTCTACGCCATCCTCAGTTAAGAGTCTAGGGCTTAAACCGACAAGTTTTGGCATATAGCACCTCCATAGTTACTATATAATTATTATACACTTAATTATGTGATTTGTTAATTATAAAGGCTTTATTAGAAAAGAAAGTGAATAGATAAGTTTTTTCAAAATATAAATCGTACATGCTATAATGATAAAGGATAAAGAGGTGATTTAATGATTCTTGTTAAACATAAAAATCAAGGCAATCTTAAGGCATATTTTTATTTTGCATTAGAAGAATACATAATGAAGAACTTGTTAGAAGAAGGCAAGAGTTTTTTCTTTACATGGAAAATTAAAGGTGTTGTAGTAGGAAAACATCAAGTATTAGAAAATGAAGTAAATATAGATTATTTAAAAGAAAACAATATTGAATTATTTAGAAGACCAACAGGCGGTGGGGCAATTTATGCTGATGAAAATAATACGATGTTTTCTTTTATTGTTAATAAAGATAAAAAGATGAATTTTAGGCCGTATCTACAATTAGTAATAGATGCGATGAAAAAATTAAATTTAGAGATTACTTTTAGTGGTAGGAATGATTTATTATATGAAGATAAGAAGATAAGTGGTGTTGCTTATCTTCAAAACAAATACGGATTTTTGATTCATGGAACATATATGTACGATGTAGATATAGAAACGATGATTAGAGCAATTACACCAAATGATGAAAAACTTATCTCAAAAGGTATTGATAGTGTTAGAAATAGAGTTGCTAATTTAAAAGAAGCGTTAAACGGTTTAACTCTTTCTGAATTAATTGAACACTTAGAAAACGAAATTACAACAAGTGTTTATGAACTATCAGATGAAGAAGAAAAAATCATCTTTGAAATGGCTAAAAAATATGAAAAAAGAAGTTGGCGATTTGATAAACAGCCACCACACACAAAAGTGCTGAAAAAACGAATTAAGGGTGGGATGTTTAATATTATGTTGGATTTAAGATATGGGATTATTGAAAACATAAAAATAAGCGGAGACTTTTTCAATATTCAACCAGTAAGTCTAATTGAAAACAAACTTAAAAACACATCTTATAATGAAAAAGCAATTAGAGAAAAACTCAAAGAAATAAAATTAGAAAGTATCATTGTCGATTTAGAAAAAGAAGAATTTATGGAGTTATTGTTAAGCGGAATAATTAAGGCTTCTTAAAAACTGCACAAACCCTCAAAAAGTCTAAACTTCAACGCGTGTCAAAATATGCTCAAAAATGGATATTTTTTGAATTATGTAGCGTATCTTAGTGGCTTTTTAAAGGGAAAATCCACCTTTTTTAGATTTTTTTTAAAGCCCCTTGAAAAACGGGGTTTTTGTATTTATAATTTAGGTAGAAATTAAAAATCTTATTTAAAAAAAAGGAGGGAATCAATGAAAAAACTATTATCAAAAAAAGGTAAGATAATTACCATAGTTGTATTTTCTGTATTGTTGGTTGTATCTATTGCGTTAGCGCCACTTGTTAAAATTAATTATGACATGAGTTCATACTTACCAAAAGATTCAGTAACAAAACAGACGCTTAAATTGATGAAGGATGAATTCGGCGTTACATCTAATATGGAAATTATGATTGAAGAAGACAATTTATTTCAAGGTGAAGAACTTCAAGAAGAATTAAGTAATGTTAAAAATGTAAAAGGTGTTACTTGGTTAGGAAGTGTGGTTGATATAACGCAGCCAATTGAAAGTTATCCTCGTGAAATGGTTGAAGCTTTTTATAAAGATGGAAAACTACTTTATATGGTTGAATTTTTAGAAGACGAATATAGTTCAAAAACAGATCAAGCAATTAATGACATTAAAGTAGTGTTAAATAATTATGATGCTAAATATCGCGGTGAGCCAATTGTAGCTAAAGGTAATAGAGACCTCGTCTTTAAAGAAGGGGTAATGATTATGAGTGTTGTAGTGCCTATAGCGATTATCATTTTATTTATATTCTCAACTAGTTGGATTGAGCCAGTTGTAATACTAATTAATTTAATAGTGGCGATTGTTATTAATTTAGGAACAAATTGTTTAATGCCGAGCGTTTCATTTTTAACGATGGCAATTGCGAGTGCTTTACAACTTGCGATGAGTTTAGACTATTCTCTGTTCTTTATTCATAGATATATGGAAAAGAGAGAAGAGGGTATGGATGTAATGAGTGCAGTTAGTGATGCGATGAAGGGTGCGATGGGTTCAGTTACAGCAAGTGCACTAACAACGATTTTTGGTTTCTTAGCGTTATTAACAATGCGTTATACACTCGGAACTGATATTGGTATCTCGTTATCAAAAGCAGTCTTTATCAGTTTCTTAACAGCGATATTCTTAATGCCACTTTTACTAGTTACATTTGATAAATTACTATTTAAGACGAAACATAGAAAATTAGTCCCAGAATTTAAAAAGTTAGGAAAAGGAATTCAAAAAGTTAGATGGGGAATAGTTGCAGTTCTTTTAATAATTGCAGGCACAGCATTTTATTTCCAGGGAAAAACTAAATTCTTTTATGGTGCAGCAGGGCTACCTGATCCAAACAAAATAGAAACGAGACATGATAATGCAATTGGTGAAGTGTTTGGGTTTAACCAACCAGTTGTAGTGTTATATAAAAACGAACAAAAAACAGAAGCAATAAATTTTGCTGAGAAAATGCTGACACACGAAAGAGTAAGAAGCATTCAAAGTTTAGTAACTACAATAGATCCGGAAATGCCAATAGAGATAGTACCAGAAGAATATTTAGTTCAATTTATGGGCGAAAACTATTCAAGAATGATTATCAATATTAATTTAAGAGCTGAATCAGAAGAAATGTATGAGGTTAGCGACTTCATTATTGAAAACGCAGAATACTATTTTGGTGAAGCTAAAGCATTAGGAGTTGTAACATCGCTTACTGAAATTAAAGAAGTTTCAATTAAAGATGGTGTTATTGTGGCAATAGTTTCTGTGTTAGCGATTATGTTAGTTATTGCAATAGTGTTTAAATCAGCATTAATTCCTGTTGTATTAGTACTTTTAATTCAAACAGCAATTTGGGTCAATATCGCAGCACCTTATTTCCAAGATAAAACATTATCGTATATAGGCTATCTAGTTGTATCTAGTTTACAGTTAGGGGCCACAATAGATTATGCGGTATTACTTACCAGTAGGTATCAAGAGTTTAGAGTGGATATGAAGCCTAAGGAAGCATCAATTATGGCTCTAACAAAATCAAGCCACTCAATTATCGTTTCATCATTAGTGTTAGCTGTTGCAGGCTTTAGTGAAGCGTTACTATCTAGAGTTGAAGCAGTTAGTGAAATGGGAGAGTTAATCGGGTTTGGAGCTCTCTATTCAGGTATATTTGTCTTATTTGCATTACCGGCCTTGTTATCGGTATTAGATAAACCAATTCAATTACTTACATATAGAAAAAAGGAGGATGAAAAACATGAAGAAAAGAATAGTTAGTTTAGTGTTACTTTTATTATCGTTAGTTTTAGTTGGATGTGTAAATAAAAAAGATCCAGTTGAACCGCCTGCAAAACCAAGTTTTCCAACGGTTGCGGCAACATTAGAGGATAATGAAAGTGATGAGACAATTTTTGTTAAGTTAAACAAAAAGGGTGAAGTTGAAACACTTAAAGGTGTTGTTCACCTAGCTGATGTTGAAGAAGAAACATATGTAACTTATAAAGGAAAATATTTAAGTGGAGGGCACTCAAATTTATCTAATATTTTAGACTTGGATGTTAACGCTGAAACTGGTTTAGCTAAAATCCCTGTTTTAAAAGATGATAGTGATTATTTTTTTGAAGTTGCTTTAGATAAAGAAGAGTATGAATTACCATTTAAATTTAGTTTTAAGTATAAGTTAGAAGGAGTAGAAACTACATATGAAAATCTTGTAGGCAAGAGTGGAAATATCACAATTACACTTGAAGTAACTCCAAATTATGAAAGTGGTTATTTAGCACAGATTCAATTACCAATTGATATCGTAAGAAACAAAATAACTAGCAGTGAAGGAGCAAGTGCTAGTGTACTTGTTGGCAGACTTAACACTTTAGCATATATGGTAATGCCAAATGCTAGTCAAACATTTACAATTGAATTAAAAAGTTCAAGTTTTAGTTTAGGTTTAGTCCAAATCGCTTTACAAGAATTTGATATGTTAAGCGCAATACCTTTTGATATGTCAATGTTTGGCAATGTTTCGTTGTTGCCAACGGCAGCAACACTAGTTAAAGTCCAAATTGGTGTGTTGAAGTATGGTATTCAAAGTAGTATAGGAGGATTAGATTCATTAATTACAATGTTACATCCAGGTTTAATTAGTGCTTTTGAATCTTTAGAAAACACAGAAATGCCAGAGATTTTTACTGAACAAGTAGTTGGCAATATTTTAGCTCCAGCAGCGCTAATTCAAGAAGGTGAAACTGTTCCTGAAAAATTAGCGATTCTTGGACATGTTCTTGAAATTCAAAATCAACTTGAAGTAATAGAGGAAGTATATGCTAGAATTGCAGCATATATTGAAACACATCAACCAAATGTTGAATCGTACATAGAAACAATTAGTGGTTATGACACATCATATGAAAAGTTAGATAAGATGTTAACAACTGTTACTGAGATCGAACAAATCCTTAGGGGCATAGTAGTTCAATTAGGTGATATAAATAATCTCATTGAAGAAAAAGATGCATTTAAACAAACATTAACTTTATTATCCTCAAAATTAGAATCAATGAAGATTGATAACTTAGGGTTAATTAGAGAGTTTCGATTGTATGAAAAAGAAATGACAGAACTTGTTAATTATGTTATTGAATTGCTGGATATTAATATTTCTTTAGCAACTGAATTAACTGATTTAAATGGAAAACTTGCAGCATATAGCGAAGCATTAAAACAAGCACTCCCACACTTCACAGTTCAAGAAGAAATAATAGTTATGCAAACTGCAATTGTAACTCTTGATGGTATTGAAAATGACCCAGAAAATATTGGAGTAATTAATGCGCTTAATTATATGCTTTCAAACTTTGATTTAGAAGAATTAGCAACGAGAAAAGTAGGATTAGAAGCAATATTAGAATTAACTGGTGGCGAACTTCAACTTGCCCAACCATTACGAGCATTTATCTTATTAAATGAAGGATTAACAATAAAACAAGAACATCAAGAATATAGTTTCTATCAAGGTTTAGAAATGCTCACAAATGTAAAAGACTATTTAGATTTACTTCCCAACAAATATGAAATTGAAAGTTTTATTCACCCAGACAATCCTAAACCTAAAAGCGTTCAGTTTGTAATAGTATATTAATTGTAACGATTAGAAACTAAAAAAGCACTCCCGAAAAAACGGGGGTGCTTTTATTTGTGTATAAAAGAAAAAAGGGCTGCTGCCCTTTTAAATATGAATTGGTTTTTTAAGCGCCGCTTCCATTATTATTTCTGATAAGGAAGGGTGTGGATGAACTGCGTCTGCTAAATCGGCATTAGTTAAGTTTGAATTCATGCCAACGATTATTTCGCTTAAGATATCAACAGCGTTATATGCTAAAATATGTGCGCCTAATATTTCATCATTTTCGGTTCCTTTAATCAGTTTAATAAACCCTAATGTTTGCCCATCAGCTAATGCTTTACCATTAGCCATTAAAGGCACTTTGGAAATTGTATAACTAATGTTTTTCGCTTTCACTTCATCTTCGTTTAAGCCAACTGATGCAATCTCAGGAATACCATAGATGGCTTTTGGAATGGCGTTATAATTTATTGGTTTATCAACACGACCTAAAATATGATCAACTGCAACAAAACCTTCTTTAGAAGCAACATGCGCTAACATTAATTTTCCGGTCACGTCACCAATTGCATAAATACCTTTGATGTTTGTTTGCATGAATTCGTTAACTTCAACGCCGTATTTGTTTAATTTAATGTCTACATCTTTAAAGGCATCTAAGTTTGGTTTAGTTCCAATCGCCATTAAAACTAAATCTGTTTCGTGAGTTTCTATGTTTCCATCTTTTTCATATAAGACAGAAGAAGTACCAATTTCTGTAACTTTGGCGTTTGTAATAATGTTAACTTTAGATGATCTTAATACTTTTGTATACTCTCTAATAATATCTTCATCCATTGTATTTGCGATATCATTAGCCATTTCTAAAATAGTTACTTCTGAATCAAAGAAGTTAAAGATTGTCGCAAACTCAACACCAATAACCCCACCACCAACAATCGTTAATCTTTTCGGCTGCTCAGTTAATTTTAAAAGTTCTTTACTAGTTACTAAGAAGCCACTTTCATACGCCTCTTTGGCACCTTTGATTGGCGGAACAATCGGGCTTGCACCAGTAGCGATAATGATATTTTTAGCTTTTAGTATTTCATCATTAACTTTTACTTCGTCTTTGCTGATAAGAGTACCATAACCATTAAAAACATCAACTTTATTCTTCTTTAAAAGATAAGCGACGCCTGTGGTTAATTGTCTAACGATTCTATTTTTTCTATTGACTATATCTTTAAGATTTATTGAAACTGAATTTTCTAAAACTGTAATACCATAGTTTTTAGCGTTTTTAAAGTCTTTATAAGTTTTAGCACTTTTAATATACGCTTTTGTTGGGATACATCCATGGTTTAAACACACACCACCGATATTCTCATTTTCAATGAGTGCAACACTTAAGTTTTCTTGCGCAGCTTTAATGGCAGCAACATATCCACCTGGACCGCTACCAATTATTATTAAATCATAATTTTTCATATCTCTCTCCCTATAAACAAATAATTTGTATGTTTATTATAAAAGACAAATGAGTAAAATTAAAATAATAAGCAATATTAATCCCCCTAATGCGGGATAAAAAACTTTAGAAAACTTTGATAAATAAGTTTTTTGGGAAATAATGATATCTTCATTATTAATAATTTCAAAACGACCTTTAATTTTATTCCACTTAACAGTTATTGTCTCATTCTTAAGCATTCTTAAAGACATCTTTGTTGATTTCGTTAAAACAGAGAAAGTTAAATCAATTTTTGAGTTAAGAGTGTTTGTTTGAATAACGTTATGTTGTTTGATAACACCATAATCGCGTTCGTTAACAGTTAAGTTAAATGTAGGTGTTTTTAAATCACTTTTAATAGTAAGTGTTTTATTATTTATTTTTGATTTATTTTCATTCATAATAAAAATCCTTTCATATCCCTATACAAAAATGATAACACAAAACTCAAAAAAAGAAAAAAGGATATTAACATTTTTAAAAAAATGTGAAGGCATTTTATAAACATGTTATAATAAAATAAGTGAAAAGGAGTTCTTATTATGAAAAAAACACTCACAATTTTAGTAACAATATTTTTAGTAAGTTTTTTAGTTTCTTGTAGTAATTCTAAGAAGACAATTGATAATCTTATTTTTAGTGATGTTTTAGAAGATGAAGAAGTAGTAGCATATCAAATTATTGGATACAATAAAGACCTTCCTAGAAGTATTACGCTACCCAAAGAGTTTACAACAGTAGAACACGGAACTAAACCAGTTATTAAAATTGGGGCAAGAGCGTTTCATGGATCAAGTTTAAAAGCGGTTGTTATTCCACCTAATTATAAAGTTATTGAAGAGGCAGCATTCTTTGATTCAAGAAAATTAGAAAAAGTAATTTTTGAAGGAAATAGTGAATTAATTAGTATTGGTGATAATGCATTTAAAGATACTGTTGAGTTAAGATCTATAGTTATTCCTAAAAGTGTTAAAACGATTGGTGATTTTGCATTTTCAAATGCACAAAGTTTAAGTTTGATAACTTTTGAAGAAGGAAGTCTTTTAGAAACGATTGGTAGTAATGCTTTTAGTGAAACAAATATAGAAGAAATTATGTTGCCATCTAAAGTAGAAAATATTGGTTCACCTTTATTTTATAATTGTAAAAGATTAAAAAACATCTATGTTCAAGTTGGAAATATAAACTTTTCAACTGTTGATGGAGTTTTATATAATAAGTATAAGACAAAACTAATAATTTATCCAAGCGGTAAGAAAGATACTGAATATACTTTGTTAGAAGAAGTATTAGAAGTTTCCAATCATGCTTTTTATAATAACGAGCATTTAACAAAAATTGTTTTAAATGATAATTTAGAAAAAATTGGCATTTTAGCTTTTGCGAGAATGAAAAAAGTAGAAACACTTATCGTCCCTTTAAGTGTTGATATAATTGAAACTGATGCGTTTAAAACTGCCGACAATTTAATTTTATATTTAGAACATTTAGAAGAAGGAAGTAATTTTAGTAAGCATTGGAACAGTTCATCATTGGTTGTATATTATAAACCAAACTGGAATATTGATGAAGATGGGAATCCAAGCCCGACTAATTAAAAGGAGTTAAGTTATGAATATTTTATCAGCTATATTAGCAGTGCTTATTTATGTTGTTGTATTTTTTGTAATTGAAAGAGTATCGTTTAAAGATAGCGATAAGTTTGTATCAAAAGTTCTTTATGCATGCGGGTTTTCAATTCTTGTTATTGCTGTAAATATAGTAGTTGCTACAGGTCCCAATAGACCACATATAGGCATTACGCTTTTCTTAATAGGAGTTGCGCTCAGTATATCAATAGGTTATATTATTTGGCAGTATTCTAAAAAAAACAAAAGATAAAACAAGAGGCAGTAGCCTCTTTTTTGTTGAAAAGGTGTAGATGTTTTACTATAACATAATCTTAAAAACATTTTTGTTGGAAGATAATACTTAATCTGCCTTAAGGAATTATCAATCTTAAAACCCCTATATATATAAAGGATATAAGAAAAGGAAACTAATTTGTGTGAACTTTCACATAATTGAAGAAGTTTCCAATAAAAATGAATTTGAGTTCGTATACTTGGTGAAAACAAAAGAAAAAAAAAGGAGAGATGGACATGAAAAGAAATATTTTTGTTTTACTATTAGTTTTAGGAGCAGCTTATTAGTTAGTTGCGGAGGTAGCAAATCTGCTACATTGGACGAAGTTAAGAGTCCGGAAATGGTATATGGGATGGGTGCAGTTGTTGGAGTAGAAGAAAGTTTAAGTGGAATGGCTATTAACCCAATGAGCGCAAATGATGTTGATGATGAACACGATCAAGACTTACAGGCAATTGAAGAAGTAACTGATTTAGATTTATTAATGGGATTAATGAATGATGATCTATTTACAGTAGAA
>DUNK01000029.1 GCA_012839355.1 Acholeplasma sp. | reverse complement strand
TAAGTTTATTAACCAGCCTGAATATAATAAGTGGGTACCACTTTTAGATTTAATGGAAGAATATACATCAACTGGTAACCCAAACCAAGTAGGTCAGTTTTGGGGAAGTCCAGATGTTGTAGGAAAAGCGAGAATTAAACCATTTATTCAACAAACAAACTTATGGACATATTTAGGTCCAACAGAAACAGCTTTAATTACAGAAATATTAAATAGAATTCCTGAAGGTGTTTTTAAAGAATTAGAAACATTAGTTTATACTTATACTTATGAATCGCCGGATATTACATTACCAACTCCATATAGAGAAGGATGTAATTTCTTAGGTTGGTATGATAATGCTGACTTTATAGGCAGTCCGGTAACCTTTATTCCGTCAGGCTCAACTGGTGATAAAGTATTTTATGCTAGATTTGACACGCCATTAGGAACTTATAAAGTTGGATATAGTTTAGGTTATGATGGATTAGTTTTACCTGATCAATATGTAACAGAAGGTGAGTTTGCAACAGCACCAGCAGAACCAACAAGAACCGGTTATACATTTGCGGGATGGTATTTAGGAAGTTCATTATACAATTTTAATACGCCGGTTACAGCAAACATTACACTAGTTGCTCACTGGGATGAAATCGCAGTTTATAACATTATCTATAACCTTAATGGTGGAATTTTGACTAGTGGTTATGCGACTCGTGATGAAATGATTGTTGATTTCTTAACAGATTTCCATGGCTTTTTACAGGATGAAGGAGTTTTAACTTTAGATGATACATTATTAGACTTTATGCACGGTTATGGTTATACATCAGGTTATGGTGGCTATTATGATGATGATACTATTATCAAATATTTGTATGTAAAAGATAATAAAGCTATTGATGCAAGCACAGGCAAGTTTATTAATCAACCTGAATATAATAAATGGGTACCACTTTTAGATTTAATGGATGATTATACTTATGTTGGTTATCCATCGCAAACCTTCTGGGGTAGTACATATGTCGGTGCAAGAAGAATTAAGCCATTCTTCCAACAAATAAACTTGTGGGAAAAAGATGGTGAACCAAAAGCTTCGCAAATTATGGCAATCTTAAATACAATTCCAGAAGAACTTGAAGTAGATCCAGTTGTTAGTACATTTATGAGTACATCCCCAGATGTGACATTACCAATACCACATAGAGATGGTTATGATTTTGCGGGATGGTATACAAATGAAAGTTTAGAAGGTAGTCCAATTACGGTTATTCCAACAGGAACAACTAATCATGTAACGGTTTATGCTAAATGGACAACTGATAATTTATCACATTTAATCTCAACTCTCGATGGTGCTTCTATTAGAACAGAAGGAATTCAAGGATTAAGATTTTATGGTGAAGTTGACAGTAGTGTTAAAAATAATGAACATGGATTTTAT
The DNA here is from genome assembly GCA_012839355.1 of Acholeplasma sp. Taxonomy (GTDB): domain Bacteria; phylum Bacillota_I; class Bacilli_A; order Acholeplasmatales; family UBA5453; genus UBA5453. The sequence goes on along the minus strand of DUNK01000029.1, from coordinate 889 downwards.
TTAGTTTATGGTTCTATTACAAAATTAGAACTTCAAAACATTGCTGATAACAACTTAACAACACATAATGGTAAACAAGTATATAAAGTAGTAGTTCCAGGTGTAACTTTAACAAATCAGTTTAGTGTAGTTTTAATTGGCATACCTATTAAAGGTTATATTGATGGTATTACTGTTACAGCTTATGTAAAGGTTGATGGTGAAGTAGTTTTATCTGACCCTATAACAAGATGTGTAGCAGAAGTTGCAGTAAAAGCGCATGAGAATGGTGAACCAGTAAATGATATAATAACTGACATTAAAAATAATATATTTGATTATACTGTTGAAGGTAATAGTTTAAATATAGAACCAGGTTATATTTATGAAACTGATTATACGAATTTAAAAGAGAAGTTCTTTGTAGATTGGAATAACAAGTTTGGAACAAGTTTAAATAATCCATCAGGTTCAGAATTTTGGGCAAGTGCTAAAGTGGGGACACCTAATTATTCTGGTGGAAGCAACTATAATCTTTCACAATTAAACATTTATAAATTCTTTAATGATCCAGTTTATAAAGATAAATGGGACTGGATGTTAGACTTTTTCTTATATGTTGATATTACAATTCATACAAGCAGACAAATTTACGCAATTAGAGGCGACGGAACATATGGTTCAGACAAGATGTATAATGCGAACCATTTAAGTTATTCAATTATTAACTTCTTTAATGCGGCTCACCAAACGGGTGGTTATACGGCGATTAATTTTACAAGTGCTTCAATGTATGATACTCTACCAAATTATAGTAATGTTATAATAAGAAAGAACTTAAATGTTTATGACTATTTTATGCGTAATAGTATGATTATACTTCCAGCAATAAATAAAACTCCGCCAGCAG
>DUNK01000028.1 GCA_012839355.1 Acholeplasma sp. | reverse complement strand
GTAATACAGTTCTCATACAAATTTTGAAGACATTAGTAATAATTTCACCATTTTCATTAGTTACATATTCAGGTCCTAAAACAACTTGTTCAACTAATGTCTTCACTGATTATCCTGTAGGGACTCAGTTTAGTTTACATTTTGTTAAAGAAGGGTTAGTAAGTAATACAGTTCTCATACAAATTTTAGAAAGTTTAGGAAGCGTCATACCTGAAAAAATTAATGTTACTGTTGGTGCAAACCCTGCACGCGAAGTAGGTATTAGTTTCCAAACAAGCCATGCTGTAACAGCTGGTAAGGTTTATCTATCAGAAAATGAAGATATGTCTAATGAAAGAATAATTGATGCAGAACCTGCAACAGTTTACACATTCCACAACAATAATAATTGTCAGTACACTGCTTGGGGAGCGTTCGTTAACGAATTAACACCAGGAACTAAATATTATTATCAAGTAGGTAGTGATTTAGGCAAGTCAGAAATATTATCATTTAGAACGCCTAACGAAACAGGAGATCTTAATATTGCTATTTATGGAGACATTCAAGGTGGTTATAGTACGCTTCCAACAACAATCGGCAGATTATATTCAATGTATCCAGATATTGATTTTAGTTTAATTGCCGGAGATGTTGCAGATAATGCGCACGTTTATAACAACTGGACATCATTAGATACATTTAGTAAACAATATTTTAATAATGGTATTTGGGCATCAGCGATTGGTAACCACGATACAACAGATAATGGTTTAACATTTACAAGATATTTTTATGGGCCATTAAATGGTGTAGAACCATCGCTTGGGGCAAGAAACTACTATTTTGAAATAGGCGATATAATCATTTATAACTTTGATACTGAAGCAGGTTTTAATTCTTATGATACTAGCTATACTAGACAAAAAGCTCATTTATTAGAAGTGATGAGAAACACTGATAAAACATTTAAGGTTGTTTTAATGCATAGAAGTGCTTATCCGCTTAACTATAATGAACTTAATATAAGAGCTTTAGCACCAACATTTGAAGAAGCAGGAATTGACTTAGTTATAAGTGGACACGACCATATATATAACCGTGTTAGTATGCTTGGCGGCAATAAAGTAGAATTACATGAAGGTGTAACATATGTTGTAACAGGTACATCTTCAGGCGGAAAATACTATGATGGTGACGCTACTAGACCATGGGCAGGGGTTGTTTATGATGATAATAACCCAGTGTTTATGATAATGAAGATTAGGGATGGTAAGAGATTAGAGTATGAAACATACGCTGTTGAGGGTGGAGTAAGTGTTTTAAGAGATTCGTTTGTTATTGAGAAAAATGAAGTAACAGTTGAAGAAGGAAACTTCACTTATGACGGACCAGCAGGATTTACTACAGGTGGCACACTTAAGTTCAAAATTAAGCCAAACGAAGGTTATTATGTAGATTCAGTTACAGTTAATGATCAAGTTGTTACATACGATGATGATGGTTATTATAACATCAGTGGTCTTGGTAATAATGTTGTTGTTAAAGTAACTTTATTAGAAGGTTATAACCGTTATGATATTAATGGTGATGGGGTTGTAACAACCTTAGATGCTATTAGTATCTTGAAGCATATAACAGGTAAAGAAGTAATATCAAGTGAGCGTTTAGCTTTACTTGGACTAACGGAGGCTGATATGACTATGGCCTTCGCTCGGGAAATCTTAGAAATGGTAGGTGATGAATAATGAAAAAATATAATAAGATAGTTAGTTTATTATTAGTTTTATTAGTAGCCTTAGCGTTAGTTGGTTGTAAAAAAGATTTTACAGTTAAGTTTGATGCTAACAACAACACACCGATAGTTACACAAAAAGTTAAACTGGGAGGAATACTTGAAGTTCCAACAGACCCAGTAAAAGAGGGTTATGATTTTGATGGCTGGTATTTAGGCGATGAAAGATACAACTTTAACTTACCAGTTGAATCAGACTTAACCTTAATCGCTAAGTGGGACTTAAAAGAGTTAACAGTTATATTTGATACTATTGGAGGTAGCCAAATAGAAAATGCTACAGTTCAATATGGAGGAAAAGTAACTAAACCAGCAGATCCAACAAAACCTAATAACATATTTATTGGCTGGTACTTGAATGATGCTGAATATGACTTTAATGCACCAGTTCATGAAAATATAACTCTTGTTGCTCACTATGAAGCACAAGTTACTGTTAGTTATAATTTCAACTATGATAATTTAGTTACTGTAGTGGCAGCTACTCCTGGAGATTTACTAGAAGGGGTAGAGGTTGCTGATAGAGTAGGTTTTGAGTTTGCTGGCTGGTTCTTAAATAGATAATACACAAGACCATGGAATATGGCTACCGACCTAATGCCAGAAGAAAACTTAACGCTTCATGCTAGATGGATTCCTATTCCAGTAATTACAGGCATTGCTGACTTCACTTATTATATTGGCGATGTAGAACCTGATTTAATGGAGGGAGTTGTAGCAAATGATGTTTTAGATGGAAGCTTAATAGTTAATCTTAATATTGGCAACTTAGACTTTTCAGAACCTGGAGTTTATGAAGTTGAATATAGTGCTACTAACCTATCTGATAAAGAAACAGTTGAAGCAATAGTAGTGACAGTAGTTTATGAAAACCGTTTAATAATTGAAAAGGGTGAAACATTACCTCAAAAACTCCTACTTCAAGTTGAAGAAGAAATATTAGGTTTCTATATTGAATTATCATATGAAGGCGAACTCCAAGAAAGCAATATTACATTAGTAGTTGCAGGCTGGATTTGCGATATATATGTAAATGACGGTCTAATAACTATAGCAGCTACAGGTCTAACTAGTCTAGATGTATATTTACCATTAGAAATCCTAACAGTTAACAAAAATGTAGAGTTAACAGTTGTATCAGTAATTGTTGATAAGGTTGCTGAAGAGGGATTTGTAGTTAAGTAATTAATTAAAAATAAACAGAACAGCCAAACCTCCGAAAAGCGTTTGGCTGTTTTAAATTACAGAATAAAAACTTATTGCTAATTTAGATAAATTAGTGTATGATAAAATAAAAGGAAGTTGATTTAATTATGAAAAAGTTTTTTAATGTTTTATTAGCGTTGTTTGCAATGCTTTTATTGGTTTCTTGTTTACCTCAAAAGAAAAGTGAACAAAGAGATCCAGTAGTGCCACAAGAACCTGAACAAGAACAAGTAGAATTATCTGCAGCAGAAGCAGCAGCATTACTTGATGCGGTTAATTTAAGTGAATCAGGAAAAAATGTTTTTAGTTTAGAAACAGAAATTGATCTTCAGTTTTTAATAAAACTTCCTGCTCCTGAAGAGCCAGGCGCTGAAGAACCAGAAGATGTTGGTTTAAAAATTAATGGTTCAGTAAATGTTTATGCTGATGTTCAAGAATTTGTAGGTTCATATATTTATGCAAATGTAAATTTAAGTTATGAACTTGTTGGAGATATTGATGCTTTTCTTGCACCTTACTTAGAAATGCTTATGCTTTTAGCAGAACCAATGGAAGGACAACCACCAGCAGAGCCGCCAGCTGAACCACCATTTAGCTTAGCAGATTATAGTAGAGCGTCAGTCGTTGCTGATATCTATGTAATTGAAGGCATTGCCTATGTTGATGCAACAATTACGATTGCTGGTGTAGAATTATCTTTCAAACGTTATGATGTAATGTTTACAGCAGAAGATTTTGCTGCTTCTGAAGGAGAAGTTCCAGGCGAAGAAGGAATGAATATTACAGAAGCAGACATATTAGAATTGTTAGAGAAAGCAGATTTAACAACTTACAAAATTGGCGATCTTTATGAATTTATAATTTCAATGCGTCAAGAAGATTTTGAAGCGCTTATTCAAGAGATGATTGCAGATATGTTAGGAGAAATGCTTCCTCCTGGTACGCTAGTAACAGTTACTCATAATGGTGAATTTACAAACGAAATTTCACTTAAATTTAGTCAAAAACTTGAAAGAGTGAAGTTCACTTCAAAAATGGATGTTCTAATTGATGTTTCTGCAATTGGTGCTCAATTTGGTATTAATGAAGTTGTAATGAAGACAAACATTTCTGTTGATGCAAACTTTAAAGCGAGAATGCCAGAAAATTTACCGGGTGTTGAAGAGTTTGTAGATTATGAGCAAGGTATTGATATGTCCATTTTCGGACCATTAATGCCACAACCAGAATAATACTAAAACAAACAGTAAAGAACTGAGATACGAAAGTGTCTCAGTTTTCTTTATTTATAGGCTAATAAATGTTATAATTGTATATAGATATTATTTAGAGGAAGTAAATAAAATGAAAGTAGAAATTATAAAAAACAAAGCTATTATTAAAGAAGATGGCAAAACAATATCATATGCAACATTTATTAAAAAAGAAGATAATATTATTGATATTAATGGTGTTTTTACAAGTATGAAATATAGGGGTAAAGGTTTAGCGAAAATGGTTTTAGATGGCTTATATGATTATTTAAAAGAAAATAATATAAAGGCTATTCCAACTTGTCCATATGCTGTAACTTATTTTGAAAGATATCAAGAAAAAAGAGATGTGCTAGTAGAGGAGTAAGATGAAAAGACCGGTAATAATAGCTGTTGCGGGCGGTTCGGCAAGTGGTAAAACAACAGTTGTAGAAGAAGTTATTTCAAAACTAAAAAAAGAGTTTGTTGTAGTAATAATGCATGATGATTACTATAAGGAACATAATCATTTATCTTTAGAAGAAAGAAAAACGGTCAACTATGACCATCCTGATTCAATTGATAATGAACTCTTTTTGAAACATGTTAATAAGTTATTAAAAGGTGAAGAGATTAATAAACCTATTTACGATTTTAATACTTATTCAAGGTTAGAAAAAACGGAGAAAATAACGCCAAAGAAAGTTATAATTTTAGAAGGTATTTTAGTTCTTACGGATAAACGAATAAGAGAACTTGCTGATATTAAGTTATATGTGGATTTAGACTCAGATATGCGATTTATCAGAAGAATGGAAAGAGATATTAAAGAGCGCGGAAGAACTGTTGAGTCGGTTGTTGATCAATATTTAAAAACAGTTAAACCGATGCATCATCAGTTTGTTGAACCGACAAAAAGATACGCTGATGTTATTATCCCCAATGATCATAAACATGATGTAGTTGTTGATATAATTGTTTCAAAAATAAATACGATTTTAGGTGAAGAAGAATGATATTAATTGTATGTGCGATGGAAAATGAAGCGAGAGTAATTAGAGAGTCAATTGAGAATATTGAAATTTGCAAATTGCTTCCACAAAAATATTACTATAAAGGAACAATTAAAGGAAAAGCGGTTGCGTTAATTATTACTGGTGTTGGTAAAGTTAATGCGGCAACTTTAACTAGTGCAATTTTAGGAAAAGAGAAATTTGAGTATATTATTAATATCGGTTATGCTGGTGGAGTAAAACCATATAAAGTTGGCGATATAGTAGTTATTAAAGATGCTAGTTATCATGATGTTGATTTAACTAGTGCTAATAGTCTTTATGAATATGGACAAGTTCCTAATATGCCACATCCATTTTTAAGTGAAATAAGCCTCGTTAGAAGAATAAGAAGAGAATTGAAATGTCATGCGTTATCATTGTACACAGGCGATAAGTTTATGACTGAAAAGTTTTATGAAGGAGCAGGTGTTTATGATATGGAAGGGGCAGCCGTTTATCAAGTTGCGCATATCTTCCAAACGCCGATTGTCGCAATCAAAGTTATTTCTGATATTTTAGATACGAAGACTCAAAATGTTGATTATAGTAAATCAGAAGAAGAGTTTGCGACACTTATAAAGAACACATTAGTTAATATATTAAAAATCAAAATAGGCGAATAGGAGTGGTTTTATGAAAGGTTTATTATTATATTCAAATATTGCTGAAGAAGTTGAAACAGTAGGAGGAACGGCCCTTTTAAGAAGAGCAGGATTTGAAATTGTTACTGCAACATTTGAAAAAGATAAAAAGATTAAATGTGTTTATGGGACAGAATTAGAAGCTGACTATTTTGTTAGTGAATTAAACTTAGATGAGTTTGATTTTTTAGTTATTCCTGGCGGAAATTATGTTGTAAGAACATATGAAAAGGAAGAAAATATTAAGAATTTAGTAATTGAGTTTAATAAAAAGAATAAATTAATTGCGGCTATTTGTGCGGGGCCAATGTTTATTGGACATGCAGGTTTATTAAAAGATAAAAGATATACCCTTTTTCCAGGTTGTGAGAGAGAAGAGTTTGGTGGCAAACGCCAACAATACCATAAAGTGGTTAGAGACGGTAATATAATTACAGCTAGAAGTGTTGCGGCGGTTGTCCTGTTTGTTAATGAAATAGTTAAGTATTTAAAGGGATATGAATTAGCAGAGGAGTTCATGAGAAAAATTTATTATTAAAAGAGCCTGAAAAGGTTTGACAATGGGTATATTTATGATATAATTGTTATTGCGTTTGACGGCCGATTGGAGAAGCGGTTAACTCACAAGCCTTTCACGCTTGCATACAGGGGTTCGAATCCCCTATCGGTCGCCAATTATTGTACCCATAGCTCAACTGGATAGAGCGCTTGACTACGGATCAAGAGGTTGGGAGTTCGAGTCTTCTTGGGTACGCCATTACTCGGGAAGTAGCTTAGCTTGGTAGAGCGCTTGCCTTGGGAGCAAGAGGTCGCAGGTTCAAATCCTGTCTTCCCGACCATTCATGCGGATGTAGTTTAATGGTAGAACAACAGCCTTCCAAGCTGTTGGCGGGGGTTCGAATCCCCTCGTCCGCTCCAATAAAATTT
>DUNK01000027.1 GCA_012839355.1 Acholeplasma sp. | reverse complement strand
TTGAAGTCCCATAAAGTAATATTGTTTTATTATATTATTATCTAGTAATTTAACTAAATCTCTATTTATTGTTGGTCTAGAATAAAGATTTTCTCCAATCAATATATCACTCGGAGATAAAGAATCGTTTTTTTCTAATATCTTAATTATTTTAGCTTGTCTTTCATTTAATTTCATAAGACGCCCCTCATTTTTATATTTTAATCTTATCGTTTTGATAAGAAAAAGTAAAGAATGCTGATAAGAAAGTGTTTTGTAATGCTGTTTACGTGGTGAATCAATACATAATTTAATTAAAATACCGACCTATTCTATATTTTATTTGTTTTTCACAAGTACATGTAAGGGCAATCTATCAATTTTCTAATTAAAAATCTAACAGATGTTTGTATTGGAGAATTAATTTTTAACGGGTTATAATTATAATCGTGTAAATTAAAATGTAGTTGTGTAAACAAAAGTATACTTTTTACTGAAAACACTATTTTTAACTATATTTTTACTTCTACAGGTTTTTAAACATTTAGTTCTGGCAAGTGAATATAGGAGAAATTCCCCTATCTGCCAACAAAAAAAGGCTTGACACATATTGTTATCAAACCTATTCATTCAACTTGGGTTTGTAGAACTATATTGATACAATTACGCACCCTTGATTTTCTCTAGATGACCAACAGTAGTATTGTCTTAAACATTTATTTAATTTCACCATCATCTCATTAATTTATTGGATTAAATTTAGCAACTTAATGATATCAAATAAAATAAAGAATTTTTTACTATAAAGATAACTCTTATTAGGATCATTAATTCCCAAATTCACTAACGTATTTTTCATATCATCACTTAAAGAATTATTTATCATGCTTTCAATATAAGATTTACCTTGTTCATAGTAATACTTAATTTGAGCGTTAATTCTTAAAAAATCTTCATTAGAATCAAATTCTTCTTCAGGAAATGTATAAATATTTGTATAGCAGTCTTCTATTTCTTTTCCTAAACAATTCTTATTGATAGGCTACAATAAGTTAGACAGAATTAGAATAGACATGTTAAAATCAAACTAACAAGAAAGCGAGTGGTTTTAAATGTCTAAAGGAACTTGAACAATATCAACAACATTTAATGGATACCCAAATGCTGCAAAGTAAAGCAGAATAGATAGCATTGAAAATTGCATCGTATCCATTATAAGTGCTCTTTTAGTTACCGAACTGTCGATACTCAGAGCCTTGTGAGTTCCATAACCCATGAAAAAGAAAACTGTTTCAATTCCAATCAAGAAGATAGCTGCATAAACGAAATTAGTATTTATTGCTAACAGGATTGTCACCCATATTTTCGATGTAATTATTCCAAAAATGAGTAACACTAATGCCAAAACAATAACTACAACAATTATTATTAATATCCATTTTAATCCTCTTTCTAATACTACAAAAGATATTATAATATAATATCAATAAATGTCTATTTGATGGCGAGGGATCTATAAAAAAGCACTTTATTAAAGTGCTTTAATCTAGACATATTTTAGATTCTAAAAGCCGTTGTTTTTTTCTAAATTTTTTGAAACTAAACATGTTTATAGTAATAGTTGGTATAAGCAATATGAGTAGACTGATTAAAAGTACAACTATAGGACCTAAAGAAGTATTTCCTTTTTCTATGATATCGCTTATAAATAACGATAATGACATAAAACTTGAAAATAGAATTATAATTGCATAAATAAAGTTCCATTTTAAACGATACTTCTTATAGTTATTATGTAGACTAATTTCAATTGAAAATTGATTTCTATTATTCAGTAGTTCGAGATACTGTTTTTTAAAAATTTTTGATCTTTGTCTAAAAAGAACATAGGTATTTAAACTCATGAAAATTAGAACCATGTAAAACATTAGGTTGATAAATAGATATTTTTCATTGCCAAGACTTACCATAGCTATCACGACAATCACAATAATCAAAAGCATCCATTTAATGTTAGCCCTAAAAACTTTAGAATTAACTTGCATATTAAAACAAACAATTTCTGTATATAATTGCTTATTAGGAAATAGGTTTTTATACATTTCAATACTATCTTCTAAAAAAGAAATGTTGTCTTTCAATTTGAACCTCACTTATTAAATAATAGTTTCCTCGGGTCAAAGTCAATGATGTCTCTGTATTTTCCTCTACTAGGATGCCTAGGGATGCCATCTTTTCTTGTACCTGTACAAACCCATTGAACATTATTCTTGTTTCCAATTTCTATAATCTCTAGAAGCGCATCTTTTAAATACTCTCTAATTTTTATATCTCCACCTGTAGCAACAAGTATTTTTGTATTTGGCACTTCCTAAATCAAGTTTTTAATTGTAGATAGATTCTTTATGTATATTTCATCGTCTTTTTCTAATGGCAGATTATTAGGATTTGTACTTCTAAGTGGATACAAATTAATCATGGCAATAGAGTCATAATCGTTTATTTCTGCGTATGTTTCAACTCTAAGAATTGTCAAATCCGACTGTGTATCATTAGCAACACTAGGATTTAAACCTAAGCAAATAAGGGGTTTAGTTCCTTTTGTTTTAATAAGGTATCTTGAACTTTCGTCGCTTGATGCAATATACTTTTCGAGATTTTTTTATACTTAAAGTTCGCCACTTCTATAAGCCCTTTATTGATTACTATTAAAAACATTAATTTACTATGATCTTTTCTAGCATACTTAGCTGCACACTTTCAGATTGTATTCCTCTTAATTTGAATTATACAATTAATTATCCACTGATATTATATCATCTTTATACTTACGAATCAATTTCGCATAGATTCCTGTAAAGATACATAATATCAATTATAGAAACAACAATAAAACAGCTAAAGTAATACCTAAACTTAATAACGTTCCAATTAAATACTTTTGTGCAAAGCCTTTATCTTCGAGTTGTTTGAATCTTGCGATTGATTTTGCTGTAAAAACTAAAGCAATCGACGACCATAAGTTTAACAAAGATAAAAGTACAATAATAAAACGTTCTAATACACCGATGATACTTCCATAATTCGTTTTGCTTGTTAGACTATTTTCATTTGATTCACTATCATTAACAATTAATGTCGTCGTTTCTGTTGGTAACATAGATTCAATTAGAATAGAGGTTGGTCTACCAATCACTATAAGAATAAGTATGATGCTAACTATTTTTTCAAATGAAACCTTTATATCAAGTTGCAAGAGCAGGTCATTGATCTTATAAAAAGATACAATACTGTCTTTTAGCATAATCCATACGATAATTAGTGTGAGTATATGAAATGATTGGTCTATTAATAGTATTTTTAAGCTTTTGATTCCGTTATGAATACTTGACATAAAATAGTCACATAATGCATGCGATATAAAAATGCCCAATAGGATAAGTGCGACAACTAACGTTTTCGTACTTATCAATAACAATGGTATAAATAATATGACATAAATAAGGACATGTAGTAATACATACTTAAATCCTTCACTCTTTAGCTTGCTAAGTTTATTTGTTTGCAAATAAAAATCGCCTAGAAAATGTAGCAGCAACAAAATCTTTTATAAAATCATTGTTAACTATGTTTATAACAACTTAAATATACTAAACTATTCCCATTTTGCGTATAATACAATAGTTTCAGTTGTTGCTTCTTCTATTTGTGTAACTACTGTACCTGAAAAGTCTACTTCATAATACCAACCTGCAAATGTTGAA
>DUNK01000026.1 GCA_012839355.1 Acholeplasma sp. | reverse complement strand
CCCAATGAGCGCAAATGATGGTGATGATGAACACGATCAAGACTTACAGGCAATTGAAGAAGTAACTGATTTAGATTTATTAATGGGATTAATGAATGATGATCTATTTACAGTAGAAGAAAAAGAGTCAGATAGAGAAGGGTATGCACATTTAATTGCTATCGAGTTCAACAAGAACGCTTATAACTTTTACTACAATGAAGTTTTAGCTGATGAAGAAGTTGATGAAGACGAAGTTGAAAAAGAATATGAAATTACAGGAATTATTGTAGTTGAAGATTATTTAAAACTAAGCGAAGTTAATATTGAAATATATGTTAACGAAGACGAAGGTTATAATTACAAATATAAAATGATTGTTAAAACAGAAAATCTCTTTGGAAATGTTACAGAGTATATTCTTTATTATGATGAAGAACGTGACATTGATGATGACGAAGAAGAAAAAGAAATGACAGGCATTTTAATTTATCAAAATGTAACATATCAATTTAAATCTGAAGAAGAGATTGAAGCAGATGAATCTGAAATTAAAGTTACAATTTATGAAAATGATTATAACGATAGATTAGAGATTGAAAAGGAATTTGAAGATGGTGAATATCAATACACATATAAACTATATAGAAATGATGATGAATATTTATCAGTTGAATTAGAAGTAGAAGAATCTGAAATGGAACTTATTATTAAAAAGAAAAATGAAGATGATCATGAATTCTTAATAGTGAGTCAACCTAACAACACATTTAATATAACCTATGATGAAGATTTTATATTTACTTTAGTTATTGATATTGAAAACAAAAAATACATTTATTCATTTGATGAAACAATAATAACAAAATAAAACTTTTTATTTGCTATCATTAAGATACCTTCCTATTAAAAAAGGCTTAATCCCAACACGGAACTAAGCCTTTTTCTTTTAATGATTAATTGACAATTTCTGGTTCTTCATCTTTGATGCGTTTAATGTACATCTTTGTGATAAAAGGAGCCTCTCTTTTTAAATCAAAATATAATATTATACAAACAATTAAACCACCGAGAGTGTTTAAAATAATATCTATCATAGTATCATGTAAAGCTGCTCTACCAACAAGATCTTCACCGATTGATGGGATGCCATCTATAACAATATATTCAGCATATCGTTGCATATTTGCATGGAAGATAGAATCTAAAGAGTATTCAACTAATTCCCAAACAACGCCCAACATGCTCGAAAAAGAGAAAGCAAAAGCAACAATAAATAATGGGGATAATTGTGCAAGAGTTTCTTTTTTAACTAATAGACTTAAAACCATTAAACTTACTAATGTCAATAGTGCGCCATTAATAAAGTGCGCAAATGAATCATAGTGAGGTACTGTTTGATAAAACGCGAAGAGCATGCCAAGACCAAATGTAAGTAGCATAGAAATTGATGTAAGTAAATATAACAGATCGCTTATCTCAATTTTACACTTTCTTAATAATGCTCTTAGGTAACCATAAAAAAGTAATATAAAAGAATTCATTAGAGCTAGTGGCGCTGGTCTTTGTAGGAAAAAGAAAAAATCATAATCCTTAAAGATTCTAAAAGCATTAACGCCAATTAATAGTATTGCCAAAACTCTTATAAAATAAGTAAGTCCAGTAGTGAATTTTTTCAAAATAATCAATCCTTTCAAATACCTACAATAAACATAATAAACTATTTCAACAAAATAATCTATTAAAAAAAGGTTTTTTGTGTTAGAAAAGAATAAAAACAAGCAAAACTTTAAGTGTTTAAATGATGAAACCGCTTTTATTCATTTTAGCAATAATGTTTAATGAAAAAAGTTATAAAATGGATTGAATAAGGGGGGATAATATGGTATCATTTAATAGGAACATTAAGGAGGTATTGACAATGATGAAAGGTTGGCAATTTACAAAAACACATGAACCATTAAAGATGGTTGAAAAAGAAATTCCAAAAGCATTACCTGGAGAAGTAGTAATAAGAACAGGCGCATGCGGAATTTGTCATTCAGATGTTGGTGCATTAAACGACGAGGGCTGGATGAGTTTGATGAATGTTCCAGTTATTATGGGACATGAGTGCGCAGGCACAATTATTGAAGTTGGAAAAGGCGTTAAAGATTTTAAAGTGGGCGATCGCGTAGCAATTTGTCCTACTGGTCCATCTGGAAAAGGTGCACCAGGTTATCTTTATGATGGTGGTTTTGGCACACACATTCAAGCCGCTGCTGCAGACTTAGTTCCAGTACCAGAAGGATTAACAATGGCTGAAGCTGCTGCTGCAACAGATGCAGGAATGACATCATATCAAGCTATTTTCACACGCGGCGGAGCAAAACCAGGAATGAATGTTGCGTTAATCGGTATTGGTGGATTAGGGCAGTTTGGTTTACAAGCTTTAATCGCTGCAGGAGTTGAAAATGTATACGCTGTAGACGTTACTCCACAAGCATTAGAACTAGCTAAAAAGTTAGGTGCTAAAAAAGTCGTTACAGACATCAAAGAATTAAAGGACAAAAACTTAGATCTTATCGTTGACTTTGCAGGTTTTGGCAAAACAACAACTGATGCGATACAAACTTTAGTGCCAGGCGGAACAGTTGTATTAGTAGGGATGGGTAAATTAGAGTTTAGCGTTGAAGTTACTGACTTTATCGTTAACCAAAAACAAATTGTTGCATCATGTGGTGGAACAAAAGAAGATATCGCTGCTGTTTATGCATTAATGAAAACTGGAAGACTTGTTCCAAAAATTCGCGAAATTAGCCAAGACGAAATTCCAAAAGGCCTTAAAGAATTAGAAGAAGGAAAAGTTCAAGGTCGTTTAGTAGCAGTATACGAAAAATAATTTATAGTTTTAAAAAAATAAAACACCAGTTTATAAAGCTGGTGTTTTTTTGTTATTGGGGATATTTTTAGGTTATATATTTTGAAATTTCACCCTACAAACTAAAAAGTTTTCCAACAATGTTTCTTTAAAAAGTCTTTGATTTTAATATCGTTGTCTTCATAGTAGGAAACTAAAACCTTTTTAAAATCAGCAACTTTGTGTTCTGGAATAACTAGCAAACCTTCTCCTTTTGAGATTAGAAAGTGGTTGGCAAAAATTACGGACGAACGTTTATTTCCGTCAATGAAAATTTGTGTTTTCATACAATATAAACATAGGTCTATTGCGATATCAATAGCAGGGTCTTTTCTACTTAAAATTTCTTTGATGTTTTCTTGCACAGTAGACTCGATTGGGATAGGAGGTAAATATGTAGTTCCGCCTATTTTAACAGGGACGCTTCTAATACTGCCACCAAAAGTATAAAAATTCTCATTAATTAATCTAGCTATATTACATAAAATAGAATAACTTGTCTTTGATGCTATAACATCTTTATCTATGATGAATTCCCAAGCATGTTTTAGGTTTAGTATTTTTTGAATATCGCTCGCTTTCATGCCATAAACAATGCCGTTATCTAGTATTGTTTCAGTCTCTGTAAAAGTTGTAGCAATACCTTCAAGTATTGATTGATTGTGGATGTTAATTTTCATGTTTGCACGAGCAAAATCAACATTTAGTAAAACTCTTGGTGATAACCCTTGCTCAACATGACCTAGTTTAGCTAGACTAATATTAATTTTTCGTAGTTGCTTTTTATATTCTCTAGCTTCTTTTAGAATATTAGAAATTGAAACAAAAAGATCGTCAGAATAAACATCAATATAAGTTGATGTGTATTTACCTAACACTCTTTTTCTTAAGTAAAGATATTTATTATTGCCTCTTTTTTTTATTTCTAGAGATCCTTCATAGGGAATGATATTTAATTTAGCCGTTAATTCAGCACGTTGCTGTAATAACTTTTGAATTTTTAAGTAATCAAGATTCATGGCGCCTCTCCTTTTGGGGTGATTTTCTATGATAATTATATCATTTTGCACCCCAATAATCAAGGGGCTGTTTTGTTAAAAAAAAGATTGAATTAGAACATCAATCTTAATCATTAATGTCCTTACCCCTTATTGTTGGACTTAATAAAACTTAACCCGCACCTTTTTTAAAGTAATTTTCTCTATACTTTACGGGACTTGTCCTAAGCTTTGT
>DUNK01000025.1 GCA_012839355.1 Acholeplasma sp. | reverse complement strand
TATAATTTTATAACATTTTGTTATAAATGTTAATCTTGGCTTTTATTTTTATTTACATAAAGTTTTTTTACTTCATGTATCTACAGAAGGAGTAAAAAGAGGTAGTTATCGCCCTTTAAAGATACATGAAGTAAAAAAACTTTATGTAAATAAAAATAAAAGCCAAGATTAACATTTATAACAAAATGTTATAAAATTATAGATACGGAGGATTATATGAGAGGCTTTCATATAGCAGTTGATGGTCCAGCAGGAAGCGGTAAGTCAACGATTTGCGACATTGTAGCTGAAAGGTTAAACATTATCCATATCGATACAGGTTCAATGTATCGAGCGATTACCTATTTAGCGTTAGAAAAGAAAATAGATTTAAATGATGAAAAATCATACGGTTTTGTAAAAGATACTAGTATCGTTTATGAAGAAAATAAAATTTTCGCAAATGGTATAGATGTTACAGAACAAATAAGAAGTTTAGAAGTAACTAAAAACGTTAGTAAAGTTTCAAGTTTTCCATCAGTTAGAAAACATTTAGTGAAACTACAACGAAAAGCATCTAAAGGCAAAAATGTTATTATGGATGGAAGAGATATTGGTAGCGTAGTACTGCCAAATGCGGATTTGAAAATATTTTTAACCGCAAATATTGAAGAGCGTGCGAAAAGAAGAATGTTAGAGTTGCATGCGAAAGGTCAAGATGTGGATTTACTAATGATGATTGAAGATATTAAAATAAGAGATCATAAAGACTCAACAAGAAAAGTATCGCCGTTAATAATCCCAAAAGACGCAATTATAGTGGATTCAACAAATTATAGTATAGAGGAAACAGTTGAAGTGATAATAAAAGAAATATTGAAAAGAGGAGATTTATCATGGGAGAAGTAAAAAATGATATTACAATGGAAGATGTTGTCAAAAAGACATACAAGATTAGACAGGGCCAAATAGTAGAAGGAACTATTTTTGAAGTTAAGTTTAACCAAATTCTTGTAACTTTGGACAATAATCAAGAAGCGGAGATGTACATAGAGCACTATGGTAAGTCTATCGATAGTTTTATTGGCGAAGTTAAAGTAGGCGATAAAATCGAAGCGGTAGTATCTTCAATCCAAGAAGATGGAGAAAGAGCTAGTAAGATTTTTTTAGACCGCAAAAGAATGGTTCGTCAAGAAAACTTTGTATTGGTTGAAGAGATTTATAAGAATGAACAAGAATACGAAGCGAAAGTTACAAAAGTAGACAAAAAAGGGTTACACTTAGATGTTTATGGGTTTTCAGCTTTTTTACCTTTCGGTTTATTAGATAATGAACTTATTGAACAAAAAGAGGAACTTAAAGGTAAACTATTAAAAGTTCATCTTATTGAAGTTAAACCAGGTAGAAGACCAAGAATTATTGCTTCACGCAAAAAGATTTTTGAAGAAAGAAGAGCTCAAGAAAGAGAAGAAGTTCAAAAACAACGCGAAGAAGAATTTGCAAGTATCAATACTGGTGATGTAATTAAAGGTACAGTTGAAAAATTACATAAGTATATGGCTGTAGTAAGATTCAAACACATCACAGGCAGATTAAGAATTTCGCAAATTTCTCACACAAGAATTGAAAACATTAAGGATGTTTTAAAGGTTGGAGATGAAGTAGAAGTTAAAGTTATTAAAAAAGCTAAAGGTTTAGATTTATCAATGAAAGCTTTAATTCCAACGCCAATTGAAACATTTATTGCAAACAATAAAATTGGTGATACTGTAGTTGGAGAAGTTGTTCAAAAATTACCATTTGGAATAATTTTAGAACTTGATGAAAAGGTTAGAGGACTATTACATAGAAGTGAATTTTCATGGAATCCAGATGACAATTTCCAAAGTTATGTAAAAATTGGCGATAAAGTAGAAACCAAAATAACATCTTTAGATGCAGCTAAAAACAAAATTAGTTTATCAAGAAGATTACTTTTAGATAACCCGTGGGAAAATGTTAGTTTTGAGCGCGGCGAATTAGTAGAAGCGAAAGTTTTAGAAGTTAATGCAGATGGATTAGTTGTGTTAGCGAAAGGTGTTAATGGAATTATTCCAATCAATGAACTTTCTAAAGAAAGAGTTGATGATCCTGCTAAGTTGTTTGCGGTTGATGATAAAGTTAAAGCAATCGTTACAACTGTAAATCCAAAAAATTGGTATTTACGTCTTTCAATTAAAGCATATGAATTAAGAGAAGAAAAGAAAGCGTATGAAAAACATTTAGTTGAAGAAGATGTTGAGACAACAAGTATTGGAGAATTAATCGTTGAAATGTTAGAAGAGGAAAACGATAAAGAATAAAAAAGAGTGTGATTACATGTCGTTTAAAGTTGCGATAGTTGGTAGGCCCAATGTCGGTAAATCAAGTCTTTTTAATAGAATTATCGGTTACCGCAAATCAATAACGGCTGAACAACCAGGAGTTACAAGAGATAGAATATATGCAAGGGCTACGTGGCTAACAAGGTCCTTTGGATTAATAGATACAGGGGGCATCGACTTAAAAGATGCTCCTTTTTTAGAACAAATAAGACATCAAGCCACAATCGCTATGAGTGAAGCTGATTTGATTTTATTAGTTGTTGATAGCAGATCAGGATTAACTGATTTAGACGAGAATGTTGCGAAAATGTTGTATAGGGAGAAAAAACCTGTTATCGTAGTTGTAAATAAGGTTGATAATCAATCATTAAAGGACAGCATCTATGATTTTTACGGTTTAGGTTTTGGTGATCCTATCGGTGTTTCTGCGTTACATGGGATTGGAATTGGCGATTTATTAGATGAAATTATTAAATATATGCCAGAAGATGAAGTTACTATAGAAGATGATTCAATTAAAGTTGCAGTAATCGGTTATCCTAATGTTGGTAAATCTAGTTTAGTTAATGCTATTTTAGGAGAAGAAAGAACAATTATTTCTAATATTGCTGGCACGACTAGAGACGCAGTAGACACGGTTATAGAAAAAGAAGGTCAAAAATATACAATAATTGATACTGCCGGAATTAAAAAGCGTGGTCAAATTTATGAATCGACAGATTATTATTCGTTATTAAGAGCGGTAGATGCAGTTGAAAGGTCCGATGTTGTGTTATTTTTGATTGATGCAGAAAGAGATTTAATTAATCAAGATAAGCATGTTGCAGGTTTAATTACTGAATATAATAAAGCTTGTGTAATAGTAGTAAATAAGTGGGATGTAGTTTTAAAAGAAACTAACACGATGAAAAACTATGAAGATAAGGTAAGAGGAGAGTTTAAGTTTTTGCCATTTGCGGAAATCTGCTTTGTATCAAGCAAGGAAAAAACAAGATTAAATACGCTTTTTCCAGCCATAAACAAGGCATATGAAAGTTATAACCGTGAATTAAAAACATCAGTCTTAAATGAGTTTTTAGCGGATATGACAAGTATGGTTCCGCCTAAAAATGTTAAAACAGGCACAGCTAAATTTTTCTATATGACACAAGTTTCAACTAAACCACCAACATTTGTAATATTTGTAAATGACCCAAAACTTGTTCATTTTAGTTATAAGAGATATTTAGAAAATAGAATGAGAGAGTTATTTGAATTTACAGGAACACCAATAAAATTTATATTTAGAAAGCGAGAATAAATATGAAAATAGGAATAATTGGAGCCGGCGCTTGGGGGGCAACTTTAGCTCAAGTTTTAGTTGATAATAATCACCAAGTGGTAGTTTATGACAACAATAAACAAAACATTGAAAAAATAAATATGCAACAACATCCGTTTTTTGATTGCAAGATATCTAGTGAAATTAAAACGGTAAATACGATAAAAGAAATAACAGATCAGGCTGATTATGTTTTATTAGCAGTTCCAACAAAAGCAATAAGAACTATCTTAGAAGAAATCAATAAAAACTTAAATAGAAAAACAGTGTTTATTTGCGTTTCTAAAGGGATTGAACCTAAAACAGGCTTAAGAATTAGTGAGATTGTAAAAGAGATAGTTAAAGAGGAATATTACGGTGGATATGTTGTATTAACTGGTCCTAGCCATGCTGAAGAAGTTATTTTAAGAAAATTAACATTATTAACAGTCGCATCAGAAGATGAGAAATTAGCGAAAAAACTTCAAAAAGTTTTTTCAAATGAAAATTATTTAAGAGTTTATACAACAACTGATGTTATTGGTGCGGAAGTTGGAGGCGCTACTAAAAACGGTATTGCGATTGTTAGTGGAATTATAACAGGTCTTGATTTAGGCGAAAACGCGAGAGCCGCTTTAATTACAAGAGGTATTTTAGAGATTGCTAGAGTTGTTGAGTTTTATGGAGGAACAAAGGATACTGCTTTTGGTTTAACAGGAGTAGGAGACTTGATTGTTACAGCAAGTAGTGAACACTCTAGAAACTTTAGAGCGGGCAAGAAAATCGGATTAGGTAAAACGATAGAAGAAATTTATGCAGAAGAACCTCAAACGATTGAAGGAGTTAGAGTTATTGAAGCATTACATGATATATCGGTTAAAAATAATATTTATTTACCAATTATAAATGCAGCTTATGAAGTTATCTTTGAAAAGGTTCCAATTAAAGAAGCAATAGCGAAAATTTTATCAGCAAAATTAAAAGAGGAAAAAATCGAATAAGTAAACTATTTCACTATAAAAACGGAAATCGCACTTAAGTGCGTACCTATCAAAAAAAAGAAAAAACACATAAAAGTTTGCAAAAAAATAAATTAGGTGATATAATAGCACTATAAAGATAAAAAGGGAGGTTCACTATGAACAAAACAGAATTAATCGCAGTAGTTGCTGAAAAAGCAGAAGTTACTCAAAAGGAAGCTGAATTAGTATTAACAGCTATGGTTGACACAATTCAGGAAATGTTAGCTCAAGGCGAAAAGGTAGTTCTTACTGGCTTTGGTACATTTGAAGTTAGACATCGCGTTGCTAGAAAAGGTCGCGATCCTAGAACAGGACAAGAAATTCAAATTCCTGCACAAAGAACACCAGCTTTCAGAGCAGGTAAAGGTTTAAAAGACGCTGTTAAAAAATAATTAAACAGTTTAAACTAAAAAGAGAGAATAGTTCACACTATTCTCTTTTTTATCTTTAAATATTTACAATGTTTTCGTTAATCTTATGATATAATTAAAAAGGTGAAGAAAATGGAAGCATTTATAGAAGCTAGTAATAATAATTTAGAGTATTTTTTAAATGAGGCATTTTTCTTAGATATGAAAGATGATGAAGGAAACTCATTGTTGCACTATGCGATTCGTGGTGGAGCAGATGATGTTTCTTTATATTTACTTAAAAATCATATTAATACTAATATAGTTAATAGCAGAAAAGAAACGGCACTTTTTGAAGCAATAAGAAAAGGTAATAAAGAGATTATAGTTAAAATAATTAATAATTTTGGTGAGATTAATTTAAAAAACTATAAAGGTGAAACGCCGCTTCACATAGCTGCTAAAAAGGGAAGATTAGACATTATTAAATTATTAGTTGAAAATAATGCAGATGTTTTAAAAGAAAACAATCAAGGCGAATCAGTGTTGTTTTATGCAATAATAAGTGGAAACTTAAGTATCTTTAAATATTTATGTAGATTGTCACCGCAACTAACGAAGATTTCTAAGACAAAAAACACACTTTTACATATCGCCTCAAAATTAGGAAATGTTAAGATAGTTAAATATTTGCTTTCGATGAACGAAAACCCACATCTTAAAAATAATATGGGTGAAACACCTTTATTTTTAGCGGCGAAAGAAGGGTTTGTTGATTTGATTGGTATTTTAGTGAAAGCGGGAGCGTATTTAGATGTTAAAAATAAATATAATGAAACAGTATTCGATCAAGTTAGCGTTATAGATTATAATATATTATCTGATACAATTAAGTTTTATTTAGAAAGTTCATTGAACAGCAAAAATATAAAAAAGCATCCGTTAAGGCATGCTGTAGTTACAAAAAATGTTGAGTTGTTAGAAAAACTATTATTAAGTGGAGTTAAAGATTTTAAAGATGAATATAGTTTAACAGCACTTGATTATGCGAAGTTGATGGGGGATAAAAAACTAGTTGGACTTCTTATATAGCATAAATAAGTAGAACGCTTATTAAATTAGATAAAATATGTGCTATAGTTGGGACTAAAATGTTTTCATCGTTTTTAGCATAAAAATATCCAAAGACTAACCCAGGAATTAAATATGCAGGTAAATTAATAATAACACTAGCAAGTGAAGGTTCAGCAATTAAATGGATTAATCCAAAGATAAGTGAACTTATAATAATTGCTAGTTTTTTATTTTCAAATAAAGAAAACAATGATTTTCTAAAGATTAACTCTTCTACAATTGGTCCTAGAAGAACAACAGAAATAATCATCATAACTGCTTGGCCTGAATGTAAAGTTTCAACAATGGATAATTGGTTCACAGACGTAAGAACTCTTTCTTTGAATAATGCTGATAGAACAATAGAAATTATGTTACCTAAAAAACCAAACACATAAAGTAGTGCTAAAGTTATTAAGGATTGACTAATTACTTTACCAAAAGAACTTCTTAGTATATCAGCTTCAAGAACGTTATACATAACAAGAATTAAACCGATTATTATAATAGTGAACAAAACAAAATTAAGGAGCGAGTTTCCTAAACCATTTAGATCTCTTGACTCTTCTATTGAATATTCAAAAACAGGATTTTCAATGTTGAAATGGCTAAATAACTCATTAAGTTTAACTTCATTATCTTTTAAAGTTTTTGGTAAATATCTATATACTCTATACTCATTGTTGTATAGTTTTTCATCGGTAAAGATACTTTTCATAAATGCTTCATTAATCTTTTCTGTTTGCGAAGGGGTAAAGGCCGCAGCTGATGTAATTAGCAAATAGTCATTTAAAAACAGCAAACTCTCATCAGGCTCTTCGCCTTCTTCAGCAATTGTAAAGGTATAAATATCAACATCAGGGTCTTTATAAATAGAATTGTTAAACTCAATTTTTTCAACTAATCCAATACCGTTTTTTACATGTAGAGTTTGGATTATATTATCTGTTTCGCTATATTTTTGAAAGTAGTCGTCGTTATCATCAATAGCGGAAAGTAAAAAAACAGCACCAAACACCATTAAAAGAAAATAAATTAAAACGGAAATAATAGCTTTGTTTTTTGAGAGAGTATATTTTTTGTTAAGTGCATCTAAATTTGTTAAAATTTTAATCATCCTTTCATGCTGGCATTGTATCTTTTGTTTATTATAAACAAAGAAAGTGGTATAATAACAATATGAAACTATTATTATGTACTTTGAATAAAAATAAAATAAAGGAAATAAGCGAAGTCTTAAAAAACACGCCTATCAATATTATAACATTATTTGATTTAAAAGATAATGAGGATGTTGTTGAGGATGGTTTAACTATTGAGGCGAACGCGCTTATCAAAGCAAAACATTATGGAGATAAACATCAAATGCTGGCAATTGCTGATGATACAGCATTAGAGGTTGATTATTTGGCTGGCGGTCCAGGAGTCCATACTAAAAGATATGAAAAAACAGATGAGTTAAGAAATAAAAAACTGATAAGAGAGCTAGCGAACACTTCTAACAAAAAAGCAAGATTTAGAACTGTTGTATGTCTATATAATCCAGAAAACAAGAAAGAATATTATTTTGAAGGAATAGTTAATGGACTTATTGTAGATGAGCCAAGAGGTAATTACGGCTTTGGTTATGATCCTATTTTTTACATAAAAGAAAAAGATAAGACAATGGCGGAGTTAACAGTAGAAGAAAAAAACGAAATATCACATCGCGGTAAGGCAATAAAATTATTTGGGGAGTTTATAAATGAAAATATTAATAACATCTGATATCCATAATGATATAAAAAGTTTAGAAAAAGTTTTAAAAGAACATCCAGATATCGATTTTCATTTAGATGCTGGAGACTCTAATTTATCGCTAGGTGAATTAGAAAAAAGAAGAATTATTTCAGTAAAAGGAAATACTGATTTTTTCAGCAAATTACCAGTAGAAAGAGTATTAGAGTTTGAAGGTAAAAAGATACTGTTAGTTCATGGACATTCTTTAAAAGTTAAAAGAGGCAAAAACTTACTATATAGTGTTGCAAACTCTTTTAAAGTTGATTATTGCGTGTTTGGACACACACATAAACAAGAAATTGAAGATATAAGAGGTATAATATTTGTTAATCCGGGTTCTCTTTTAGATGGAAGATATGCTATATATGAGAACGATAAATTTAAATTATATGAATTAAAGAGGTAAGATGGACGACAAGGCATTTAAAGATTTACCCAACAATCAAGAAACGTACGACAAACTCATAAAAATTATTACCACCTCAAAAGATTTTGAGGAGGTTTTTTTAGCGTTATTAAAACAAGCAGAAGTATTATATGAGTATGAAGAATACGAGAAGGTTAGTAAAATCTTAATTAGACTTTTTAACGAACAAGAACATTTAGATGATAAATATTTAGAGTTACTTATTGATTCTTTAATTGAGCAGAAAAAGAGTTCTTTAGCTCTTTATTATATTAATATAAGAAAAGAAACGCTATCGCAAGTAGAAATGTATAAATACTTGTTAGATGTTTTAAAATATAAGAGTAGGTTTAATGAAGATTATAATTATATTTTAGATTCATTAAGGTCTTATAGTTTTGATAAAAGAGTTTTAATACCTTATTATCTTGTTAAGTTTAGGGAAAATGTTGAAAGTAATAGTAGCTTAACATTAGAAACATATAGAGAGATTAATGAATTAAATTTTGATAAAGATGATAAAGAGATAGTTGATGAACTATACTTTCAATATCTACTTAAAAATAAAATGTCATTTGAAAACTTTATGGAAAGCAAACTTGGTATAAGCAATATTTATTTTCAACTAAGGCTATTAATCCGCACAGAGATGTTGAAAAGAGTGCAAATAATTGAAGCGGAAAACGAAAAAGAGTTAGATGAATTAAGTTTGTTTAAAAAGGAAATACTTTTTAGAGAGTTAAGAGACTTTTATGATAAGAATAACGATTTTAGAAGTTATGATTTGTATAAAGAAAAGTATAACTTAGTAACTGACCAAATTAAAAAAGAAAAAAGAAGAGCGACAAAGAAAAAGTTAGTTCTTAAAGATGAAGAAGAAATAGTTGTTGAAGAAGTTATTCCTGTTAAAGAAAAACCTAAACAACATATCACAAGTGAAAAGTTATCGCTACTTGAAAATTTTGTAAAAGAACTGTCTAAATTAGATTTGAATTTATCTTTTTTTGAGAGGTTAAGAAACATAGGAATATTGCTAGGAAAATATTTTGAATTTTCCGATATTTTATTTTATTTTAGACCACAGTTTTATCATTTTAAAAAAGAGAGATTGTATAACAAAAATTATAGTCTCGCAACCGTTGAAAGTTCGCTTCCAGGAATAACATCTAAAACGCTAGATGATATTGTAAGTGATGTTGAGTTCGTGGTGCCTGATTTTGATATTATCACTAATAAACCATTAACGGAAACTGATGTTAGACAAGTATATTCTTATGGTGTAGAAAAAGGCGCCAGTATAACATTTTACCAAACTGAGAGAAAAGACTTACACTATGATGATTTAGTGTTTAAAACCGTAAGTTCAATTATTTATTATGATTTGAAATACGATAATTATTTAAAGGATAAAGAAGAAAAATATAATAGAATTAGCGACTTCTTTAACTCTAATTTTATGAATGGTTTTATTTATAAAGATGAACTCTTAGGAACACCAATATTTAACGAATTATTTAAATTAAAGAAAAACGATAATTTATCTTCTTTGGTTTTAAAGTTTAATCCCGAATTAAGAGTTAAATATAACAACCTCTTAAATAGTCTTAAAAAAGAAGAAATTAAATCTTTTTGGATAGATTTATATTATGAGAATAAGAATTATTTAGCTAAACATTATATCAATAATGGTGCAATATATGGTTTGTTTATTGAAGTGACAGATAAGGTAAGAGAACTTAAAAAATGGCAAGAAAAATCTTTTGTTGATCCTTTATTAAATGTTTTAACATTACATGAATTTGAACAATCATTTATAAGCATTGTTAGAGATAAGGCAAGCTTTTTACTAATTGAATTGGATAGTTTAGATAAAATAGAATCTCTTTACGGAAAAGCCAAGAAAAGAGAGTTCTTTTTAGAGTTTGTAGAACATTGTAAAAACGAATTTGAACAAGTATATTTGTTTGATCAAAGCACAGTTATTGCGGTACTGAAGATTAATGATATTCGGGCAGTAGAAAACAAAGTTAGCAGATTTATTTATGATTTAAAAGATAAGAGATCTAAAGTTTTAAAAGAGCAAAGATTTAATTGTCATATGGGGATTATCAGATATCCAATTAATACGAGAGAGAAGAATATTAACAGAATTTATCAATATTTAAGTTTAAGTTTGTATAAAGCGAAGACCATTGACAAGATTAAAGGTTATAGTTATTTTGATTTTAAAGATTATGAACAAGATTTATTTGAAACAGAAGTTATTAAACAAATTGACAACTTAATTTTAACTGAAGATTTACTTTTAAACTTTACACAAATAGTTAACTATAAAACTAAAAATGTTTATGCTTATGAGGTTGGTGTAACAAGTAACGCTTTACACATTTATGAACAGTATTATTATCAAGTAGCAGAAAAAAGGGATATGTTAGAAAGGTTAGAAAAATATGTCCTCGAACAAACATTTAAATATTTAAGAAAGATTTATGATGATACTGGCAGTTATGTAAGATTAGTTGTAAATGTATCTAATAAAACATTAAATACGCCTAATTTTGTTGGTTTTTTAACTAATTTGTATAGAACATATAAAATACCATACGAAGTAGTAGAGATTAAAGTTAAACTAACGAGATTTAGATTAGAGGAAGAGTTAAAGTTAAAAGAATTAAGAGAATTAAACATCGTTATTGGCACAGACAATTTAGACTATGTCAATAAAGATTACATTAAAGTGTTCCATTTAACAAACAAGGAAGATTTATTTAATCCTAAGACACAAAACTATTTAAAGAGTTTAAGAGACTATTTAGAAAGTGAGAATATGACTTTTATAGTTTATAATGTTGATTCTTCAAAAGAGGCTGAAATTTTAGAAAAATTAAACATTAATTATATAAGGGGTAGAGTTGTTGATAAGGAGATTAGTTATCAAGAATTAGTTAATATTTTAAATCAATAGTTGATTTACAATTGTGATAAATAAAAGATTTTAATTTAATAAATTAAAAACACCTAGTCTTTATGATATAATTTATAGGGGGTAATATTGTGAGAAATTTAACATTGTTAACTGACTTTTATGAATTAACTATGGCCAATAGTTATTTTATTAATAATAGAAATGAAATGGCAACTTTTGATTTGTTTTTTAGAAGTATACCTGATCGTGGTGGTTACGCAATTATTGCAGGTCTTGAACAGGTCATTCAATATATTAATGAACTTAAATTTACTGATAAAGATATAGAGTTTTTAAGAAGTAAAAAGATATTTGATGAAGGATTTTTAAATTATTTAAAAAACTTCAAGTTTACATCAACAGTTTATGCGATTAAAGAAGGGACACCGGTGTTTCCTAGAGAGCCGTTATTAAGAGTCACTGGACCTTTAATTGAATGTCAGTTAATTGAAACGATGTTGTTGCTGACAATTAATCATCAAAGTTTAATTGCGACAAAAACAAGAAGAATTGTTGATGCTGCACAAGGTAGAGCTGTGATGGAGTTTGGAAGTAGGCGAGCTCAAGGGTATGATGGGGCGAACTTCGGTGCACGAGCAGCTTATATTTCTGGTGCTGTTGGTTCAGCTAACACATTCGCTGATTTTAAGTTTGGCGTTCCAGCTTTAGGGACAATGGCACATTCTTATGTCCAAAGTTTTGAAAGCGAATATGAAGCATTTTTAACATATGCTAAAACATATCCAAACGACACACTTTTATTAGTAGACACTTATTCAACACTTGAATCAGGTATCCCTAATGCGATAAAGGTAGCGAAAGAATATTTAGAACCAAACGGTTATAGATTAAAAGGAATTAGAATTGATTCAGGAGACTTAGCTTATTTATCTAAAGAAGCGCGTAAGATGCTTGATGAAGCAGGTTTAAAGGATTGTAAAATAACTGTTTCAAACTCGTTAGATGAATATATTATTGAAAATTTAATTTATCAAGGTGCGAAAGTTGATAGTTTTGGAGTAGGAGAAAGATTAATTACATCTAAGACAGATTCAGTCTTTGGTGGGGTTTATAAACTTGCAGCGTTACAAGAAAATGGAAAATGGGTTCCAAAGATGAAAAAAAGTGATAACATTGAGAAAATGACTATCCCAGGAAACAAAATGTTATATCGCCTTTACGATGAAAATAATAAAGCGATTGCTGACGTGATTACTTTAGAAGATGAAGTTATTGACGAAAAAGAACCATACTTGCTTTTTGACCCGCACTTCCCTTATAAACAAAAACTTGTAACAAACTTTAAGGCTGTAAAACTATTAGAACCGATATTTATTAACGGTAAACAAGTTTATAAGAGTCCATCACTAGGAGAAATTAGAAAGTTTGCGGAAGAGCAATTTGAAACGTTGTGGGTTGAGATGAAGAGGTTTGAATCTCCACATAAGTATTATGTCGATTATTCTAAACCTTTATGGAATCTTAAACAAAATATTTTAAATGAAATAAAATAAAAATAGATATATAGGAGAGAGTAGTTATGAAAATTATGAGTGTTAATAGCGGTTCAAGCAGTATTAAATTTAAATTGTTTGAAATGCCAAGTGAAAAAGTTATTGCAAGTGGTCAAGTAGACAAGATTGGTTTTGAAGATGCCGGTTTTGAGATTGAGTTTAATGGTAAAGAGTTTGAAAAAACACTGCCGATTAAATCTCATACATTAGGAGCACAATTAATAATTAATGGTTTAATCGAGCATAAAATCGTTAAAGATATGAAAGAAATCGCAGCTGTAGGACATAGAATTGTTCAAGGTGGAGAAGTTTTTAAAGAGCATACAATAGTTGATGATAAAGTTTTACAACAAATACTAGATTTAGCAGATATGGCACCATTACATAATAAGGCTCACGTTATTTCTATTAAAGCGTTTAGAGAGGTATTACCAAATGTGCCACACACAGTAGTGTTTGATACTGTTTTCCATTCAACAATGAAGGAAGATGCGTTTATGTATGCTGTTCCTTACTTTTGGTATACAGATCATGGCATAAGAAAATATGGTTTCCACGGAACATCACATAAATATGTTAGTGAATTAACTAATAAAATATTAGGGAATAAAAAAGATTCAAAAGTTATTGTATGTCATATTGGTAATGGAGCATCAATTTCTGCCGTTAGAAATGGCGTTTGTGTAGATACATCAATGGGTTTTACACCGCTTGATGGTATTCCAATGGGAACGAGAACTGGTGCGATTGATCCAGCAATCTTAAATTATATTGGTGAAAAGTTAAATTTATCTAGTGCAGAAGTTTATGAAATCTTAAATAAAAAGAGCGGTTATTTAGGCATCTCAGGCGTTACTAGTGATGCTAGAGAACTTGAACAATCAATTGCTGAAGGTAACAAACGAAGCAAACTAGCCTTTGATTTACAGGCGAAAAGAATTGCTGATTATATCGGTTCATATTATGTTTATATGGAAGGTGTTGACGCAATTACATTTACGGCAGGTATTGGCGCAAACTCACCACGGTTGAGAAAACTGGTTTGCGATAGATTAAAAGCGTTAGGCGTAAAAATTGATGATAAGTTAAACGAAGCAAAAGCCCAAGAAATCTCAACAAAAGATAGTAAAGTGAGAGTCTTTGTAATAAATACTAACGAAGAGGTTGTTATTGCAAGAGAAACATTAAAACTTATAAAAAGAAAAGCTTAAGGAGAGTTTTATGCAAAACTTTGTAGAGTTTCTAATTACAGACAAGTATAATGGTTACACTATAAGAGATTTTCTCTTAAGTTTCGAAGTGTCTAAAAAGAACATCTACAAACAAGAAATGTTTAATTTAATAAGAGTTAATAATAAGATTGAAAAACTAACCTATAGACTAAAATTAAATGATAAACTTTCGTTTAAATTAGCGCCATTTGATGAAGGCATAGAACCATTTGTTGGTGATGTTGAGATTGTTTATGAAGATGATGATATTTTAATTGTCAATAAGCCTCCAAGACTTTTAATTCATGAAGATGGAAATACTAAAGACACTTTAACTAATAGGGTTAGCCATTATTATCATTTAAAGGGATATGATTATCCAGTTTTACCAGTCCATAGGATTGATTATGAAACATCAGGAATAGTCTTGTTCGCTAAACATTTTATTTCTTTGGCCTATTTATCTGGTGAGTTTAGAGATGATAAAGTTAAAAAGACATATATTGCGATTTGTCATGGTTATTTTGCTAAGCCTGATGGTGTTATTAATTTAAATATTGGCAAGGATCGTCACTCTAATAAACAAATCGTGATAGATTCAGGCAAGGAAGCACGAACAGAATATTTTGTTTTAGATCAAAAAGATAATCTCAGTCGTGTTGAAATTCATATTCTAGAAGGTAGAAGGCATCAAATAAGAGTTCATTTAGCGTATCTTGGGCATCCGGTCGTTGGTGATAAACTTTATGGTAAAGATGAAGGGAAAAGGATGTTGTTACACGCTAAAAAACTTGAATTTACACATCCAAGGACATTAAAAACAATTAGTTTTGAGATCAGTGAGCCTTTTTAATAAGTGAAAAACACATAAATAACTTCTAATATGTAAAAAAATAAAGTTGATTGTGTTTTTTTATATTGTGGGCTTTATAAAAGGTTTTATGTTAAAATTATTAAGTAACAATTATAAGAAGGTGATTAGTTTGGTTATAGTTTTTGTAGTAGATAATTTTAAAAACAAGTCAAATGGGACAACTATAACGTCACAAAGATTTAGAGAAATGTTAGAAAAGGATGGTCATGAAGTAAGAGTTGTAACAAATGACCATGAAGGGGAAAACATTTATCAATTAAAAACAAATTTTATTCCAATTGTTAGCTATGTTGCAAAAAAACAAGGCTATACATTTTCAAAACCAAATAGAAAAGTTTTAAGAGAAGCCTTTACTGGTGCTGATATAATTCATTTCTTTACGCCGTGGAAAACTACGCGTGTAGGCTTAAAAATAGCTAAAAAGATGAATATACCAACAACCATAGCTTTTCATGTGCCACCGGAAAGCATAATTTATGGTGGGAATTTAAACTTTATTTCTAAGCCGCTTGAATATTATATATATAGAAAATTTAAAAAAACATATAAGAAGGTTAGAAATGTTCATTGTCCATCTAAAAATATTGCAGAAAAGTTAAAAAAGAGACGTTATCCTAACCAACTGCATATAATATCTAATGGAATTGGCGAAGAGTTTATATATAAAGAAAAAACTACGAAAAGCGATAAGTTTAAAATATTAACTGTTGGAAGATTAGCGCCAGAAAAAGACCAAAAGACGATTATTAAGGCGATTTCTCTTTCTAAATATAAAGATAACATAGAACTAACATTAGCAGGTATTGGTCCTAATAAAGAGAGACTTCAAAAACTAGTTGAACAGTTAGGTGTAAATGCAAATTTTGGTTTTTATAGTAAAGAACAATTAATAGATGTTATTCATAACAATGATTTATATATCCATTCTTCATTAGTTGAAATAGAGGGATTAAGCTGTTTAGAGGCGATAAGTTGTGGAAGAGTTCCAGTTATTGCGAATACAAAAAAAAGTGCAGCAGCCCAATTTGCACTTGATAATAGAAGTTTATTTAAAGGTGAAGATTCGGAAGATTTAAAAAATAAAATTGAATATTGGATAGAAAACGAAGATGAAAGAAAGAAAATGGAGTTAAAGTATAGTGAATCAACTTCAAAATATAAACTGAGTTATTCTATTGAAAGATTTACAGACTTCTTAAAAGAAGCGATTAATGACCATAAAAATGACAATCTAGTTGAAAGTAAAGTTGCAAAAAAGTATATTAAGCGCATTAATAAGGGGAGAATTTCAAGAACTTTCTCGTCGCTATTTTATTATTTAGTCGTGCCAATATTAATGTTATTTAATAAAGCGTATTTACGAGTCAGGTTTGTCAATAAGAAAAATATTAAGAAAGTGAAAGGTGGAGCAGTAATTATTTCCAACCATGTTCACTCGTTAGATTCAGTGTTATCAGGATTGGTTGCGTTTCCTAAAAAAGTTATATTTACTTCAATGAGAACGAATTTTGATTTACCTGTGGCAGGATTGTTAGTAAGAGCGCTTGGTGCTGTACCAACGCCAGAAGGTCTAACTGAAAATAGGGTATTCTTCAATGAACTTTCTAAAAAAACAAGAAGCGGAAGATTTGTGCACTTTTTCCCTGAGGGTGAATTAATTCAAGGAGATACTGAACTGAGAGAGTTCAAAAGGGGAGCATTTAAGATGGCGGTTGATTCATCGGTCCCTATACTTCCGATTAGAATTACATTTAAGGATCATAAGAAAAAGAAAGATAAAAAAAGAATGGTTGTAAATGTTGGTAAACCAATAATGCCTGATTTCACATTGAATACGAAAATGGCAATAAATAAACTAAGGGATCAGACAATTGAAAGCATGCACCAATTAGGTTATAAAATGAATTAAAACATATTTATTGAGAGAAAAACAAGAAAGACAAAACATAAAAAAACAATAAAAAAAACAACAAAAATACATAATTTATCAACTAATAATTAAAAGGGGGTGTAATAATGAAAGAAAAAAAAGAAATTTATGTAATCGAACCATTATTTGAACATTTTAATGAAAATCATCAATTTAAACCTTTTGGTTATCAACATATAATGAATGTTTTAGCTAATGATCACTTAAAAAATACAAACCAACCTGTAGGCGCTCTATTGCAGGGAAGATATGTTTGGGTGTTAGTTTCAATGACTTTTGAAGTAGTTAAAGAGATTAAGGATATTAAGGAGTTCTATGGCAAGACTTGGTATGCTGGAAGAAAGGGACCATATTATAGACGCGAATATTTTATTGGTGATGAAAATGGAGAAACTTATTTAAAAGGGGCATCATATTCTGTTTTATTAGATATGACTGATAGATCTGTTTATAGACAAAAAGAACTGCCTTTTAAAGCATTTATGGAAACACAAGAATATTTAGTTGATTGTGAACCAAGATTTAAACAAGATGTGGAATTAAAAACCGTTACAGAAGAAAGAAGCGTATTAAATAGTTTTATTGATCCTGTTGGACATGTTAATAATTTAAGATACACTGAGTTTATCTATGATGCGTGGACTAATTATGAGGTAGAAAACATTAATAAAATTAAAAGATTTGAGCTATATTTTGAAAATGAATTAAGAAAAAATGACAAATTTGAAGTTAGAAAAGGTGAAGAGGGTGGCAAGGTGGTTTATACTATCTACAATAACACCTTAGATAAGAAAGCATTTTCATTAGTTTATACCTTAACAAAGGAATAAAACGGACAGATTTTCATTGATTTTTTAATTATAATTTGATATTATGTATGTGTATATTCTCCGAATTGCAAAAGTGGGGGACCCAATTTTTTGGGGTGAATCATCATTTGATGAAAGGATACTTAATGTTCTTAACCCGTCAGCTAACCTCATAGGAGTAATTAAGCTATTTTAAAAATAAATATAGGAGAATATGAAAAAAGATGATTTTATTATTTAAAGTAGCAATTATTTTGCTAGTTGGTTACATTGGTGGCGTACTAGCTAATAGATTAAAATTACCAAATGTATCGGGCTATTTGATTTTTGGGTTAATTTTAGGTCCATCATTAGGTTTGATATTTAGTGGTTATGGTGGGTTTATAACTGCTGAAGACCAAGGAACTCTAAAGTTTATTAGTGAATTAGCATTATCTTTTATTGCGTTTTCCATCGGTAGTGAATTTAATTTAAACTCGCTTAAGAAAAACGGAAAAGAAATAAACATTATTACAATATTTGAGGTTGTAGTAGTAGTAATATTAGTGTTCTTGTTATTATTCTTTATTCCAAAACCAGCACCAATTATGGATGGATATCAACCATTCAGCAAAAACAATATTGCGATAGGCTTAGTTTTAGCGTCAATGAGTGCTGCAACAGCTCCAGCTGCAACACTAATGGTTATTAGACAGTATAGAGCTTATGGACCACTTACTAAAAAGATATTACCAATCACTGCATTAGATGATATATATGGTATTATCGTGTTTGGTTTTTCAATTTCGTTTGCGGGAATTTTAGTTCAAGCCTCAGGCAATATGCCGTTATGGTTGTCAATTTTAAAACCATTTATTGAAGTATTTGGATCAATTATTGCTGGAGTAATCTTTGGATATGTATTGAGCCAAGTAATTAATTTGTTTAAAATTAAAGTTAGAGATGATTTACAAGTTTTATCACTAATTGTTGTTGTATTAACTACATCTTTAACAGCTATTATTAATAAGCAATTTTCAGACATTAATCTTGGTTTATCTAGCCTATTAATGAATATGGCAGTAGGCGCAATGGTAACTAACATAGTTAAAAAGCCAGCAGATACATTTAATAGTGTTAATGACTTTACAACGCCAATCTATATTATGTTCTTTACATTAGCGGGAGCATCATTAGATTTAGCGGTATTAAAGAATTCATATTTAATAATAGTTTTAGCGTTAGTATTTATCGTTGGAAGAGCGGCAGGAAAGCATTTAGGTGCGTTTACTGGAGCACATATTACGAAAGAGCCAAAGTCAGTTAGAAACAATCTAGGAATTGCCTTGTTGCCGCAAGGCGGAATATCTTTAGGTTTACTAATAATTGTTCAAGCACAATTACCAGAGTTCTTCCCGTTAATATCAACAATTATTATGTTAAGCATATTGTTCTTTGAAACTTCAGGACCAATATTTGCTAAATACGCCATAAGTAAAGCGGGAGAAATAGGCGGATTAGATAGATTAGACCAAATTTCCTCAATGGAAGGAATTGAAGAGGGGGTATATTAAGATGCAAGTACTAGTTATTGTTTTAAATGATTTGTCATATCAACAAAAAGTATTAGAGATTTTTATTGAAAATAATGTTCGTGGCGCAACAATTTTAGATAGTGAAGGAATGGCGAAGGCTGTTTTAGAAAATGAGGGGTTAGGAATGTTACTTGGCGGGCCATTTGCTAAGTCAATCCCAACAAACCCAGCAAGTTCAAAAACATTATTCACTGTTATTTCTGATGATTCAATTATTCCAAAGTTGCTTGAGCAATTAAAAAACACATTGGAAGGCTCAGATAAGCGAACAGTTGGATTCATGTTTACATTACCTGTTTCAGGAATTTATCCTTTAACAAGTAAAACAAAAAAAGAATTAAAATAGTAAAAATGAAGAAGTTTTCGAGGTTGAAAACTTCTTTCTTTTAATGTTAAAAAAGGGTGAGTAATATGAAAAATGTAGTTTATTATGATGATAATGTTATTGAAGTGATTCTTAAAAATGAATACTTAGAAGTGCATTTGCTTAATGTTGGAGCAAGCATGTTTAAACTCTTTTATGATGGAGTTGATGTTTTAGTAGGACCCAAAGATATTAAAACATTTATAAGGAAAGAACATTATTACGGTAAAACGGTTGGTAGATTTAGTGGGAGATTACCATTAAGTTTTAATAAGAAGGGGCTAAATATCAATTTAAAACCTTATAAAGGCGATACATCAACTATTCATGGTGGTGAGAATGGATTTTCTACTAGAAAGTTTAGTTATGTAGAAACTAAAGATAATGAAGTTTTATTTACATTAATTCAAAAAGAAGAAGATGATGGTTTGCCGGGAGATATATCCTTAGAGGTAAAGTATGAGTTAACTAATAATGAACTCAAGGTTAGTTATTTAGCAAATACTACTAAAACAACAATTCTAAACATCATCAATCATGGTTATTTTAATCTTGATCAAAGTAAAACAATCTTGGAACATGAATTACAGATTTCTGCCGATAAATATGTGGTGTTTGATGATGAGTATAATATAAAAGGCATAAAAGAAGTAGATAATACAATATATGACTTTAAAGATTATGTAGAAATAAAAAAACCTTTAAGTCATTTAAAAGGGACAGCGTTTAAAGGTTTAGATACGATTTTTAAATTAAACAAAGAAAAAGAAGCAAATTTATATTCTAGTAAGAATAAAACTAATATGCAAATAACAACAAATTATCCATCACTTGTTGTTTATACTCATAATGCGGATTCGCCAGATGGATTAGATTATTATAAATTATGGCCATATGCTGGTGTTGCGTTAGAGTGTGAGTATGAACCAGGCGGAATAATGACTGATTTTTTAAATGATGGAATTTTGAAAAAAGAAAACACATATAATCACTTTGTTAAGTATGCGTTCACTAAAGAAAAAAAAGGTCAATAGACCATAAATTAAACTGTATAGCGATGAGCAATTGAACTAGCTGCTGCTGAAGCGATAGCGCCAACGATATCATCTAAAAATGTATTACAACGGCCCTCTCTTTTGCCAGCACCATCTAATTCGCCTATAACTCCAGGTTTTAGTTTATCAACATAACCGAAGTTAGTTAAACCGATTGATCCATAAACGTTTACGATTGAAAAAGCAATTGTTTCATCAACACCAAACAAACTATGGTCTCCTTTAACTAAACTTAATAAAGGTTCAGATAATAGCTCTTTTTCAGCTAAAACATCTAATTCAATGCCGACTAATATAGCATGTTGAATTTCTCTTTTTAATAAGACATTGTTGACGTGTTCTAAACAAATATCAATAGTGATAGTTGGAACATAAGGTTTTTGCAAATCATAAGTTAAGGCAGCAATATCCATTAAGTTAACGCCACGTTCGGCTAATTTTTCTTTAATAATGTTTTGTTTTTTTGGGTTGTTTAATCTTTCGTTATCTTCAAAATTTTTCATATTATCCATTTTATTATCTCACTCCTTCACAATGCCTTATTATAGAGTTAAATTAATATGTTGTCAATTGTTTAAAGATAAGAAAATAAGATACATATTTATTATTTAATGGTATCATATATAGTAGAGTGTTGTTTTAAAGGGGGGGGTTAGAATGGATAAATACTATTTAATATATAATTCACCTATTGGTAAATTAACATTAATTGAAAACGAAGAGAAATTGATTAGTGGTATATATTTAAATAAAAAGCCAGATAAGGATTTAATTAATTCTGAGACATCATTACTAAAAAAACTAAAGAAACAATTAGAAGAGTATTTTGATGGTAAAAGAGAAGAGTTTACTATTCCGTATACACAAGAGTTAACTCCTTTTCAAAAAGAAGTTTATGAAATATTAGAAGATGTAACTTATGGTTATACAATTAGTTATGGAGATATTGCTTACTTGCTTAAACGAGATGGAGCTGCAAGAGCTGTTGGTAAAGCTTTAAGTGCCAATAAGATTTTAATCTTAGTTCCTTGTCATAGAGTTGTTGGGAAGAATGGCTTAGGAGGTTTTAGCGGCGGAGTAAAAGCGAAGAAAAAGCTATTAAAGATAGAAGGAAGTGAAATCGTTGGAGCGTTATGATGTTAACAAAAGAAATTATTTAGGTAAGGTGAGAAAGAAAAGTACAGCTGTACTTATTTTGGCTGACTTTTTATCAATGATTTTCTTTTGGGTAGTGTCAATGTTTGCTGATGAGTTGAGTTTAACACCAGAATACGCAAAAATACTTAAAATTACCTCTTATGTTTCAATCTTTGCCTTGGTAATAATAATGTTTATTTTAATTGTTGTAATAACGGGACCATCCTATGTTATCCAAAATGATTTAATGAATATTTACATTGTTAAGAAACACAATAAGATTATTACTATACCTGTTACTGAACTTAAAAAGATTAGATCAAGAGTAAAAAGCGGAGAAAAAGCTAAAAAAACATACGGGACAATAATTATAATAACAACAAACAAAAAAAGATATCGAGTTAGAAACATTTATAATGTGAACGAAGTTAGAGATGATATTATACGTACAATTGAAAAACTCCAAATCTATTATGAAGGGGTAAGACAAGGCTCAAAAGAATATGAAGAAATGCTAGCAAAACTTAAAGAAAAAGAATAAGAACGCAAAGAAAAAACATACTTTGCGTTTTTTGTTGATTAGACTACAAAAGCGCTTACATTTTATGGTATAATGTAAGTGGCGGAGGTATGGCGATGACACTACTTAATAAAATTCAATTAAAAGAACCAGAATATTTAGTTCCAGATGAATTTAAAGAGGAGGCGCAGGAGTATAAAAGAATAATGGCTACATATTATGCGGCCATTAAGATGATTCACACAAAGTTAGAAATTATTACTGATCAGTTATTAGTTGAAGGGCAAAGAAACCCAATAGAGTTTATTAAAGCGAGATTAAAACAGCCAGAATCAATTATGAATAAATTAGTTAAGTTTGGCTATGAGCAAACTCTACAAAGTTTACATAAAATTAATGATATCGCTGGTGTGAGGGTTGTTGTTACATATATTCGTGATTTATATGATGTTGCTAATATGTTAGCTAAACAAGATGATATTAAGTTGGTTAAAATTAAAAACTATGTTGAAAACCCTAAAGATAATGGATATAGAAGTTTACATTTATTAGTAGAAGTACCTGTCTTTTTCAAAGATGAAAAGAAATATGTTAAGGCGGAAGTGCAAATAAGAACTTTAGCGATGGATTTTTGGGCATCGCTAGAACACGATATAAGATATAAAACAAACTCAACTTATGAAGAGTTAAAACAAGAATTGAAAGATTGTGCGGATGTAATATTCGTTGTTGAAGAGAGAATGCAAAAAATTAAAACGAAATTAGGAGAGATGAGTGAAGTAGATGTGTAGGTTGTTTAGTCCATTAAAAATTAAAAATATGGAATTAAAAAACAGAATTGTTTTACCGCCGATGTGCATGAAAATGGCTGAAGACGGTTTTGTTAATGATTTTCATATAATCCACTATACAGCAAGAGCTATAGGGCAGATGGGTTTAATAATTGTTGAAGCAGCAGCGGTAATGGATAATGGACAAATTACAAAAGAAGATTTAGGTATTTGGAATGATAAGTTTGTTCCTAAGTTAAAAGAACTTGTAGATTCGGTTCACGCTTATGATGCTAAAATAGGAATTCAAATCTCACACGCAGGCAGAAAAGCAAGAGACACTAATAATATGATTGCGCCAAGCGCACTTAGTTATGGTGATTATAAAACTCCAAGAGAAATGACAGTTAAAGAAATTAAAGAAGTAGTTAAGGCTTTTGGTTTAGCGGCTAAAAGAGCAGAAGAGGCAGGTTTTGATTTTTTAGAGATACATGCTGCTCATGGATATTTAATCAATCAGTTCTTATCACCAATCAGCAATGAAAGAATAGACGAGTATGGTGGAACTTTTAAGAATAGAAAGAAAATATTACATGAAATAGTTGAAGAGATTAGAAAGTACTGGCCAAAAGAAAAGCCTTTAGGTGTTCGTTTTAGTGCAACAGAATATGAAGAAAAAGGTTTAAATCTTTCAGATATATTAGCGATTATTTATTGTAACGAAAAAGACATAGATGTCATAAACGTTACTACTGGTGGAATCACTACAGCAACTTATGAGACATATCCTGGTTATCAATTAAACTACGCAAAAGAGATAAAAAACAAAACTGATAAAGTTATTGTTGCGGGAGGTCTTATTACGACTTCAGAGTTAGCTGGAATGATACTTAACGAAAACATAGCTGATTTAGTTTATTTTGGTAGGTTGGCGTTAAAGGAACCGTATTTTCCACTTAGATTTGCGAAAGAGTTAGCTGTGGATATAAAGTGGCCTGAGTTTTATGAAAGGGCA
Organism: Acholeplasma sp.; assembly: GCA_012839355.1. Lineage (GTDB taxonomy): Bacteria > Bacillota_I > Bacilli_A > Acholeplasmatales > UBA5453 > UBA5453. The sequence continues at coordinate 1,123 of DUNK01000025.1, read as the reverse complement.
AAATAAAAAAGTAGAAATTCTACTTTTTTTATTTACAACTAAAGAATATGTAAGGTTATAGTATTAGGCATATTATTTATTTAATTAGTTTATCTATGATAAAATATTGGTGGAGCGTGATTTATATGAATAAAACAAAATTAACAGATTTAATGTATTATGTTGGAGCAAACAATCATTTTTTAACTAAGTTTGAAAATTCAATTCCTTTACCTGAAGGAGTTAGTTTTAATTCTTATTTATTGATGGACGAGAAAACAGTGTTGTTTGATGCTGTTGATAGTTCAGTGGCTGCTGAGTTCTTACAAAATGTTGAAGAAACACTAGCTGGTAGAAAATTAGATTACTTAGTTATTCACCATATGGAGCCTGATCATAGTTCTAGTTTATTAGAGATTATTAGAAAGTATCCTGATGTGAAATTAGTTGGTAATAGAAATACTTTTAAGTTTTTCGAACAATTTTTCTCTGCTGATTATCAAGATAATTATTACATAATTAAAGATGGAGACGAATTAAATGTTGGTAGAAGCACATTAAGATTTCTTACTGCAGCATTAGTTCATTGGCCAGAAGTTTTTGTAACATATATCCCTGAACAAAAAATTCTTTTATCGGCAGATGCGTTTGGTTCGTTTGGTTCTAATAAGGGGCATTTATATAGTGATGAGGGCCACTTAAATTTATCAGAAGTAAGAAGATATTTTGTTGGTATTTTGGCTAAGTTTAGAAGAAATGTAGGAATGCTGCTTAAGAAAATAGAAAACCTAGAAATTGATTTATTATTATCTTTACATGGAAAAGTTCATAGAGATAAAGATATTATTAAATTACTATTTGAAAAATATAACTTATGGGCTAATTTTGATGTTGAAGAAAAAGGAGTAGTGATTGCCTATGTTTCTATGTATGGTAATACTGCATTAGCTGCTAGTAAATTGGCTGAAGGGCTTGCAAAAGAAGGAGTTAAAAAGATTAGACTTTATGATTTAAGTTCAGTTGACTCAAGTTATGTTTTAGCTGATGTATATCGTTTTTCTAACTTGGTTTTAATGGCACCAAACTTTAATGTAACACTTCACCTAACTGCTCAACACTTCGTGACTGAATTAGAATATCATGG
>DUNK01000024.1 GCA_012839355.1 Acholeplasma sp. | reverse complement strand
TTGCAATTTTACAAGAAGCGTTTGCGAATATGAAAGATAATACATTAGTCGGGAAACCACTTACAATAATAACTAAACTTACTCCTGAGACAAGAAAAGAATTAAAAGAATTAACAAGTGATATTGTTGAATCATTAAAATAAATAGTAATAATACATAACTTAGTGTACTAAACCCCTAAATCCGGACCAACAAAAAACGGATGGCGGGGTTTTATTATGTCTAAGTACAAATTTAATAGTTTTTGATAGATGTGTAATTTAAGGGCTTTTTGACAAAAGAATAAACATATGATACATTGAAAGTGAAAAAGGAAGTTTATGTGATAAGAAAATGAAACAAACATTAAATTATGTAGCGGGTTTAAAAGAAGGGGTTAAAGTGTTTAAGAAGACGACTTTGCTATTAACAATGGTGTTAACAGTTTTTTTGTTTGTTGGCTGTGTTAATGATAAAGAAAATAAAGAAGGAGTAAGCATAGAACTGAAAGATGTTGGACGAAACGAAAGCGAGAATGGAGAAAATAATATAGAATGGACCAATGATAATGCTGTTTATGCGTATGTTAAAGCGGATTATGCTAGTGAAATTATAAACGATGTAGAAGGTTCATTTGTAGCATTAACTTTTAAAGATGTCTATGTAGCCGAAAAAAACGCAAGTGATTATCGATCTCTTGTCTTACTATTTGTATTAGAAGAAGGCGGAGAAGAAAATAAACAAGCATTTATTAACCTTTTAGAAAGTGATGAACGAATCAATTCTGCGAGAGTATGTCGTGATTTACCTTTTCCAACGATAGATGAACGATATATTGAGGCTGAAAAAGATACAATCAAAGTTGGAGAAACATTAACATTAGAGTTTAAAAATGGATATTATAAGTATTACACTAAGCCTTTTGAGTTTACAGGCTTTCTAGTTAAACCAGTAGAAAAGAAAGATTATACAACTGAAGATTTTAAAGAAGTTAATCTTAAAGGTGTAGAAGAAAGAGAAAATGATTGGCTTTACTTAGAATTAGAAACTGAAGATTATTATGAGTTAATAAAAACTATGGATGTTGTATCAAAATTAACTAATGTTGAAAAAGTAACTTTTGATGTTAGAACAGGCACTATTATTCCACCAGTATGGGAGACAATAAATGGTAGCAGTTCAATTGTTAAGTTTGTATCACGCATTAATGGTTCAATAGTGACTATAGAAGGAGTTAATCCTGGCACGATAAAAGTTGGATATAATGGTGTATGGCGTGAAGTTACAGTCATTGAATAATAATATCATTTTTTGGGAGATGGGTTTACTATTGATGAACAACAACTTTTTTTAGATTATGTTTCGCAAATTGCAAATTATATGATAACAGTTGAACCATTCAATTACTATAAAGACTACTTAACAGTTTATGCATTGCATAGCATTTCAAAGCAGTCTGGAATAAGCGGTGAAGTAGATGGTTATTTTGCATGCATGGATATTTTCGGGAATCCTGCCACACCTCAATGTACACCTATTGATAGTTCAGAGTTTAATTGTATACATGGCCGAGATACTTTTTATAATAGTTATTATCAGTATCGTTCTTCAGCGGACAGAGTTATTCTTGAGATGTCATTTTTAGATAGGGAACGTGCAAGAAACGATGCACTTGCTTCTGTTCCGTGTGTTGATATAGTACAAGTAATAGCAAATTCAGGTATGCGAGGGGGAACCGGAGAAATGCCAAACTCAAATCAACCATTAGGAGTTGCTCTTACATCAATAAATACTGCAAATCCATATGGGGATTGGAAAGAGGTTGTTATACATGAATTAGGTCATTCTTTTGGCGGTTTGTGGGATGAGTATTGGAATGGAATTACACCTGATGAATATCCAAATGTAACACAAGTTAGTAATCCGTCAACTGTGAAATGGAGTCAATGGGTGGGATACAAAAATGTTGGTGTTTATCCTTTTTCGGCTGATGAATACGATGGGAATCCAAATCAAGCAAACGAACCATGGTATAGACCGCACCAAGAATGTATGATGAGACAAACTTGTAACCCTTTTTGCCCAGTTTGTGTTCAAGAACTTCTTGATCGAATGGCAATAGCGACAGGTCTTACTATGTTTAATACAACAAATATTGGAACAGATAGCATTCGTATAGATAAGTTTAATTTGAATTATAATGGTAATTTTGTTGTTCCTGAAAGGATAAACGGCAAAGTTGTAGTTGAAATAGGAAGTCTGGCCTTTGCAAACAAACCCCAATTAACTGTGATAAGTATTCTAAACACGATTACATCAATTGGCAACAGTGCTTTTGCAAATTGTGCTAATTTAGAAGATGTGGATATATTAGGTTCAATTAACAGCATAACCTTTGGGTCAAGGCCATTTAGAGGATGCATATTGTTATACAATAAGACAATATATACTGATTATAACAAACATGGTATTGTTAATACGCTTGGAAACGTAAACATATCTAATCATAGTTTTACATATTCACCTAATGGAGTATTTCCGTTTCCAACACATACATGTGAGTGTAATTGTGGTTATTCTAGAATTGGATATTGTATTGGCAATCCACCAATAGGTCCGTATGATGATGTATATTGTGGCTTTTGTGGACAAAAAATGAACAATCATCATTCACCTTTTAATATGATAACTTTACCAGACGGCAATAAATATGTTGTTCCACAATTAAAAGAGTTTGAATATCAAGAGTTATTAAGACAGTTAGGATATGAACAAGAAGCTAAACCGATTAAATTAGAAAGTTATAATCAAATAGTTAATAATAAATCTGATTGTTATAGGAATGATTTGTTATGTATAGTTCCAAAAGAATATAAAGTTGAAGATTATTTAAACGAAAATTAAAAAGAAAACATGTCAAGATGTTTTCTAAAAGAATAATAAAGTTATGATAAAATAATTAGACCTAGTGCTTTAAAATATAAGCATTAGGTCTTTTTAAAGAGGTTGATTTTAAATTTATTAGATGAAATATAGTGTAATAGCGATACCACTAACAATTAAACAATAAATACTAAAATAAATGAAATGATCAACTCTAAGTTTGTTTAGGATAAGTTTGGCGGTTATATATGTTGCAATTAAAGTGACTATGAATGCTAAACTGTAGCCTAACCAATTAATGCTTTCGGTTGTATTAACAGCATCATATATTCCTAAGAAAGAAGCAGGAATGCTAACGATAATATAAACAAGCATTGAGAATTTAATAATTGATTTTAATGATAATCTGCTCGCTCTACCACCGATGATAGTTGAACCACTTCTTGATAGTCCGGGTATAATTGCGAACATTTGCGTGAAGCCCATGAACATTGAATCGCGCCAAGTGACTTCTTCGTGTGATTCATATTTGTTTCTTGTTAGGTAGATAACAAGTAAAAGTGCTCCTGTGACAAATAAGGCAATACCAACCGTCAACAAGTTTTTAATTTTCCCAAGTTCATCTTTAAATAAAAGTCCAACAATTCCAATTGGGATTGCAGTTATTAATAACTTTAAAACATAGAAGAAATCTTCTTGATAGTTTTCTCTTTCTTCTTTTTTAAAAATGTAAAGGAAAAAGTTTTTAATTAGTTTACCAATAACTTTATAAAAGATTATAATAAGTGCAATCAAAGAAGCAGTATTAGTAAAGATTTCAAAAATCATTTTAGGTTCATGCATGTTAAATAGTTCTTCAAAAATAACTAAGTGACCGCTTGAAGAAATTGGTAAAAGTTCAGTAACGCCTTGAACTAATCCTAAAAACAAATATTTTAAATATTCAATTAGTTTATCCATAAGATACTCCCTAATATTGATAAGATAATTATATCACATATTAATAATAAAAAAAATTATGATAGTTTCATTGTTTAGAAAAGTATTTTTTACTATAATGGATTAGAGACCAAAATAAAAGAGTTGATAAAGTGGAACAAACAAACAAGTTTGAAAAAGTAATTGTTTATGATGTGAAAGTAATGACTTGTGAGACATGCGTGAACGCTGTTGAAAAGGCAGTTTTAAAAGTGCCCGGTGTTAAAGAAGCAAAAGCAAACTTGCCTAGCCAACAATTAAGAATAGTTGTAGATGAAATGTTTGATGAAAAAGTGATGGTTAAAAATGTAAAGCTTGTTGGTTATACAATATTAAAACAAACAAAAAAACAATCATTAAAAGAGACACAATTAACAATATTAAAGAACCTAAAATATAAGTTAATTATATCAATAATAGTATTAGTCCCATTGTTATATATATCTATGGGACATATGATAGATATGCCAATTCCAGACATAATTAACCCCAACAATAACGCCTTAAATTTTGTATTAGCACAACTCATTTTAACTATTCCAATTATTGTTTTGAGTTATAAGGTTTATGTTGAAGGATTTAAGGTTTTTTTTAGAGGAAAGCCAAGCGTAGACACGTTAGTTTCAGCAGGAGTTTTAGTTGCGTTTTTGTATGGTATATTTGGGTTAGTTATGATTGGCGATAATGATTTAAGTTATGTAGATAAATTATATTTTATAATTGCTGGAGTTACTTTAGTTTTATATCAGGTTAGTAAATATCTTGAACAAAAAACAAATGTAAAAAAGGCAGATGAATTAGAAAGGTTAATGAAACTAAGACCTGAGGCTGGCATTTTATATAAAGATGGAAAATATATTGAAACACCAATAGATGAATTAAAAGAAAAAAATCAATTATTAATTTGGCCGGGGGAAGTTATTATAACAGATGGGATTATTGTTAAAGGTGAAACATCAGTTGATGAATCCATGCTAACTGGAGAGGTTTCGCCTATCCACAAAAAAGTAAGTGATAAAGTTATTGGTGGGACAGTTAATCTTAGTGAAACAATTATAATTAAAGTAACTAGTACTGGCGAGGATACAATACTAGCTGATGTTATAAAAAGAAAAAGAGAAGAGTTTATTAAAAGAGCGCCAATTAGAAAACTTGCTGATAAGTTTAGCGGAGTGTTTTTCTATGTGGCATTAGTGTTAGCATTATTGAGTTTTGCTTATTGGTTAGTATGCGAAAGTGATTTAAAGATAGCAATTGATGTTTTTGCATATGTGTTGATTGTATCTTGTCCGTGTGCACTAAGTTTAGTAATGCCGGTTGTAAATATAGTATCTAGCAGTATTGCAAATAAAAATAAATTATTAATATTTTCAGATGGAGTACTTGAGGCAAGTAGTAAAGTTACATTAGTCGCATTTGATAAAACAGAAATACTTACCGTTGGTAATCCGGTAGTAGTAGATGTTATACCGGTAAGTGTAGTAAGTACTTATTTAATAATTCAAATTGCGGCATCACTTGAACAAAAATCTTCTCATTCAATTGCGCATTCATTATTAAAAGAAGCTAAAGAAAACAAACTAAAACTATTAGAATTACACTCATATAATAATTATGCTGGTTATGGAATTGAAGGAATACTTGAAGGTAGAAAGTATTATTTTGGCAACAAGAAATTAATGAAGGAAAACAACATTAATATTGGTCAAACAAGTATGATCACGAATGAGTATGGGGATGAAGGAAAAACACCATTATATTTAGCAACCGAAAAAGAAATAATCGGAATAATAAGTGTGAAAGACAAAATTAAAGAAGAAGCAAGAATAGTTGTGAATAGGCTTCATGAGAAAGGAATCAAGACTGTGATTTTATCTGGAGATGATGAAAGAACAGTTAATTATATTAAAGAAAAAACAGGAATCAATAAAGCCTATGGGGCATTGCTTCCTGAAGACAAACAAAAACTTATAAAAAACTTTAAAGAAAATGATGTAGTGTTAATGGCTGGTGATGGCATCAAAGATGCTAATGCGCTAAAAGAAGCAGATGTCGGTGTTGGTTTTTCAAAGGGAACCAACAATCTTATGAGTGCTAGTGATGTGACTATAATGAATGATGATTTATTTGGGGTTTTAAAATTAATTGCAATATCACGAAAAACAGTTCTTAATGTTAAACAAAATATATTGTTGTCATTCCTTTATAATGTTATAGGGATTCCTTTTGCCGTGGGGATTATCTATTTATTTGGTGGCCCATTATTAACCCCATTAATTGCAGTAATAATAATGGTATTATCAATCATCAGCATTTTAATAAATGTTTTAAGATTAAAGTTTTATACAAGTGATAAATAAAAAGAAGTCGCGAGACTTCCTTTTGTTTGTTGTGCTTGCGGGACTAACTCCCTTAGTGCATCAAATAGTAGTGTAATTGGTAATGCATAGGCTTCTTCGTGTGTGTCGTTGCCGGCAAAGTTAATGCCGATTAAATTTCCGTCAATATCAAACAAACCACCACCAGAAGAACCTTCTCCTAAATAAGTTTTTGATTGAATGCTATAACAACCAGTAGAACACAAATCTGAATCTTTTAAAGTAATTGGTTTTGATGTGTTTATTATTTTTCCTATCTTATAAGAGTTAAAGGCAGGGACATCATTAATGACTGGTGAACCGATTAAAAAGACTGTGTTGTTAACTTCAATTGGTACAGCTTCAAAGTTTGTTATTTGCGGATCATCTAACGGAACTAACGAACCATCAAATGTAGTAAGAACAAGTAAAGCTAAATCGGCTTTTTTTGTATAATGACCTAAAAGTCTAACAGACTCTTTTGGCCTTCTCATACCAGTGTTTTTCGGGTATTCATCGTCTGCGTTATCATAGTAGACATAGAAAACACGAGAATCTTCAACTACATGCGAGTTTGTTACAATTAAATATTCATACATCGTGTATTCATTAAACCAGTGAGTTTTTTTCACTTCTGTTTTAGTTAAAATAACACCGCTTCCCCAGTGAGATGAACTGCTAAAGAAAGATGATGTAGTTGCCCTAATACCAACAAGGCTTTTCTTTCTTTGCTCAATAATTTGATAGTTGATTGCTTTATTGAAAGAGGTAGAAAGAGTGCTAATGTGTTCTTTATCATTTTTAGTATAAATTCTAGTTACATTTATCGGTGTAACTTCGCCATCACCAATTAAACTTGTTATATCAACTATTAGTGTTTTTTCTTCATATGTGAAGTTGGTTTCATCAAATGTTTCATTATTAATCGTCATTGTAGAAATGTTTTCTGGGTCAATTTTATGAAACTCAAATACAGCATAATGATTGTTGTTGTTAGTATAGAAAGTAATGTTTTTAATATGGTGATCGTAAGATGTGTTTGGATCTGTTGTGATTACTCTATCAATGTTATTGAAAAAGTTAAATATATTGTTGAAAAATGTATGGGTTGATTCTTTAATCTTTTGATATGGAAGATTAAATAAAGCAATAACAATAATAATGATTGTCATTATCCAAGTTAGAACTTTTCTTGTTTTTCTGCTCATGTTTCTACCTCCCTCCATAAATAATATTATAACTCTTTTTTTAATAATAAATAACAATAAGTGATTTTTAATTCAAAAAGAAAGTAAAAAAAATTAGCAAAGCTGTTTTATGTGGTATAATGTAAAGAGTTATGGAGGAATAAAAATTATGAAATTTGAAAAATTAGGAACAAATTACGCAAAATTCACATTTACAATTGAACCTGAACTGTTTAATAAAGGTTTAGATCATGCATTTGATAAGGTTAAAGGTGATGTTGAAGTTAAAGGTTTTAGAAAGGGACATGTACCACGAGAAATTTATGAAAGTAGATTTGGTGTTGAATCACTATATGAAGAAGCATTAAATTATGTAATTTCTGCTAATTATGAAAAAGTGTTTGCTGAAGAATCTGTCATTATTGTTGGCGAACCTAAAGTTGATGTTGATATTAGTAAAGTTAGCAGAGAAAAAACTTTTGAAGTAAGTTTAACATTCCCAATTAAACCTGAGGTTGTTTTAGGAGAATATATTAATGCTAAAGTTGCTAAAAGAAATTTAGTAGTTAGCGATGAAGAAATAGATGCAGAAATTAATAGATTGTTAGCCCAAAACAATTCGTTAGTTCCAAAAGAAGGAGACACTTTAGAAAATGGAGATGTTTCTGTAATAGATTTTGAAGGGTTTTTAGATGGGGTGCCATTTGAAGGTGGTAAAGCGGAAAACCATGAGTTAGAGATTGGTTCAGGAATGTTTATTCCAGGCTTTGAAGAACAAATGGTAGGCATGAAAGTTGGCGAAGAAAAAGATATTAATGTCACATTTCCAGAAGAGTACCATGCTGAAGATTTAAAAGGAAAAGAAGTTGTTTTCAAAGTTAAACTACATGAGATTAAAGTAGAAGAAAAGGCAGAGTTAAATGATGCTTTTGTTGAAAACTTAAATAAAGAAGGTATTAAGACTGTTGCCGCTTTAAAAGAAGATATTGAAAATAGATTAAGAAACAATAAAGAAAAAAGCGAAAAAAATAGAATTATCGGTACTGCGGTTAAGTTTGCGGTAGATAATGCTAAAGTTGATATCCCTATCGAAATGATTAACTATGAAGCTGAAAATATGATTAAATATACAGAAGATACAGTTAAAAACCAATATGGTATTGAGTTTGAAATGTATTTACAGTTAATGGGAATGACCTTAGAACAATACAAAAAAGAAATGCACAATCAAGCTCAAGATAAAGTTTTAACAAGCCTAGTTATTGAGGCAATCGCTGCAAAAGAAAACTTTACAGTCACTGATGAAGAAGTTGACGCTAAATATGAAGAAATTGCCAATTCTTATAATATGGAAAAAGCAGATGTTGAAAAACAATTATCAAAAGATATAGTTATTCGTGAAGTTCAGTTTGGTAAAGCGGTTGATTATTTAGAGGCGAATGTTCTTGAAGTCGAAGAAGAACCAGAAAAAACCAAATAAAACAACTTAAAACTTGTTTTTGGCACTCTATCATATTGATTGCAAATTGCGGTCGTTTATGATAAAATAGAACACGAGATTAGTGAGGTGAGATAGATGGACGATATTAGAAGCCTTCCGGCCTTAGCGGTGCGTGGGGTTGTACCAATTCCAAACAATGATATTCGAATCGATGTTGGTAGAAAAAAATCATTACAGGCTATAGATGAAGCCGAAACATCTTATGATGGGCAAATCTTAATAGTTGTTCAAAAGAATCCTTTAATTGAAAACCCAACACCAGATGATATAGAAGAATATGGAGTTTTGGCGAATATTTCTATGAAGGTAAAGTTGCCTAATGGAAATATAAAAGTAAAATTCAAAGTAATTCAAAGAGTAAAAATTAAAGAATATTTTCTCACGAATCCTTTTTTCGTATGCAAGTATGAAGAAGTAGAGACAATCGTTGATGATGTTGAAAAAGAGAAAACACTAACTAAGATGGTCCTTAACGAAGTGATTAATAACGCTAAGGCGGTTTTAAACACGCCTCAAGAAGTTTTAAAAAGTGCTCAAAGTGGTGTAACTACTGAAAAGATGGTGGATATTCTTGTGTTTGGATTAAAAAGCGATGAACTTAAAAAATATAAATATTTAAGAGAAGAAAATTTAAATAATCGTTTGCAGTACATTTTAGAAGATATTGCGCAATTAAAAATGGCTGATGAATTAGAAAGAAAGATTAATGAAGAAGTAAGAAAGAATATTGATGAATCACAAAAAGAATTTTATTTAAGAGAAAAGATGCGTGCGATTCAAAATGAACTTGGCGATAAAGCTAAACGCGAAGATGAAATTGAAGAGTTGCGCGAAAAGATTAAGGCAGCGAAGATGCCTGAGAAAATTGAAGAGATGGCTTTACAAGAACTCGCAAGATATTCATCAATGAGTCCGATGATGGCTGAATCAAGTGTGATAAAAACGTATTTAGATTTTATTATTGATTTACCGTGGCATGAAACAAGCGAAGACACTTCATCATTAAAAGCAGTTAAAGAAGCGTTAGATAAAAATCACTATGGTTTAGATAAGGTTAAAGACCGTATTATTGAATATTTGGCAGTTAAAATTAAGACTGGTAAAAACCCGCAAACAATATTATGTTTAGTTGGCCCACCAGGAACTGGTAAAACAAGTTTAGGGGCTTCAATTGCTGAAGCACTCGGCAGAAAATTTGTTAAGCAGTCGCTAGGCGGAGTTAGAGATGAATCAGAAATTCGTGGTCACAGAAGAACATATGTTGGAGCATTACCAGGTAGGATTTTAAAAGGAATGAAAGATGCAGGAACAATTAACCCAGTATTTTTATTGGATGAAATTGATAAAATGGGTAAAGATTTTAGAGGTGATCCTGCGAGTGCGATGTTAGAAGTGTTGGACCCTGAACAAAACGCTGAGTTCAGCGATAACTACTTAGAAGAAACTTATGATTTATCGCAAGTTCTCTTTATTACAACAGCTAATTATCTCCAAAACATTCCTGAACCATTAAAAGATAGAATGGAAATTGTAGAACTTTCAAGTTATACAGAATATGAAAAATATAACATTGCAGTAAATCACTTAGTTCCAAAACAATTAGAGGCTCATGGCTTAACGGAAAAAGAATTTTCAATTAACGAAGAGGCGATTTATACGATAATTAGGAACTACACTAGAGAAGCAGGTGTAAGAGAAATTAATCGTTTAATTGGAACATTAGTAAGAAAAGCAATTAAAGAAGTTTTAATGGATGAGACTACTGATAAAGTAGATATTACTCCGGAAAATTTAGATAAGTATTTAGGTAAACCTAAGTATAGTCATAATGTTTTAGATGCACAAGACCAAGTTGGTGTTGTAACGGGACTAGCATATACGCAGTATGGTGGGGATACTTTATCAATTGAAGTAACTTACTATAAAGGCACAGGCAAGATTAACTTAACAGGTAAACTTGGTGATGTAATGAAAGAATCAGCTGAGACAGCCTTAAGTTATGTAAAAGCTAACAATGAAAAATATGGAATTGATGAAAAACTGTTTAACGAAAATGATTTTCATATTCACGTTCCACAAGGGGCTGTACCTAAAGATGGTCCATCGGCTGGTGTAACAATTGCAAGCGCGATTATAAGCGCACTAACAGGCAAAAAAGTTAATCGTAAAATCGGTATGACTGGCGAGATAACCTTAAGAGGTTACATACTTGCAATCGGCGGTTTAAGAGAAAAAAGCATTGCCGCACATCGTTCAGGCTTAGAAAAGATATTTATTCCTTATGATAATAGAGCAGATATCGATGATGTCCCAGAAGAAGTTAGAGAGAAACTAGAAATAGTACTAACTAAAGAATTAGATGATATAGTTAGTCAAATATTTGTCTAAAAACATAAAATAAATACTCTTAACAAAGTTTGGAATTTGGTTAAGAGTATTTTTGTTTTAAATAATAGATTAAAGAAATCAATTTAAGTGAAATTGTCTATAACTAACCATAATAGGTTAAAGAGTTAGTTTTTTTGTTGTGTTTGCTGTATAATATTTGTATGATAAATGATATTAAATATGTAACAAGCGGGATGAAAAAAGAACATTTTCCCACTGATGGTAAAAACGAATATTTATTTTTAGGTCGCTCAAATGTTGGTAAGTCTAGTCTAATTAATTTTCTTAGCGGTAGAAAGAATATTGCAAGAGTTAGCAAGGTGCCAGGTAAGACTACAATGTTGAATTTTTTCCTTGTGAATGAAGAGTTATATTTTGTTGATTCGCCTGGTTATGGATATGCAAAAAGATCTAAAAAACAAATTGATGATTTTGGGAAAATGATTGAAAACTATTTGGTCAATAGAGTAAATTTAAAAAAAGTTTACTTGTTAGTTGATTATAAAGTTGGACCGACAAAAGATGATTTAATAATGTATGATTTTTTGAAACATTTTGATATCAATCTAATTATTGTTGCAACAAAAATAGATAAGTTAAATCAAAAAGAAAGAAGTGCAGCAAATAAAAGGTTTAAAGAACATTTTAAAACAGAAAGAATTATCTTAACATCAACAGTTAAAAATATAGGTTTAGAAGAACTACAAAAAACATTTATAGAGGAGAATACTGAATGAGAAAAGTAAAGATTATGATTGATTCATCCGTTGATTTACCAAAAGATTTAATTGAAAAACACGACCTAGAAGTTATACCGTTTCATATTTTATTTGGAGAAGAGTCATTTCGTGATGGGGTAAATATTACTGCAGGCGAAATGTATGAAAGAGTTAGACAAACTAAAACTCTTCCAAAAACTGCCGCAGTTTCTATTGACGAATTTAAAGAACGTTTTGATAAGTATGTTGAACAGGATATGGATATATTTTTAATTACATTAAGTTCTAAAATATCATCAAATTATCAAAACGCATATCTTGCTAGTCAAGATTATGATGAAGGTAGAGTAGTTGTTTGCGATAGTTTACACTTGTCAGGCTCAATTGCGCTTTTAGTTTTAAAGGCGATTAAGTTTAGAGACCAAGGTATGAGTGCTGTAAAAATTAAAGAAGAAGTTGAAAAACTAATTCCAAAAATGAATACTCAGTTTGTAATAAGAACTTTAGAATATTTACATAAGGGTGGAAGATGTAGTACACTAGCTAAATGGGTTGGAACTGTTCTTTCCTTAAAGATTCAAATCAAAATGAAAGATGGAAAGTTAGAAGCATATAAGAAAACACCAGGTAAAATGAGTAGAGCGATTGATGTAATGTTAGATGATTTCTTTAAGTTGGAAGCTGAAGGGAAACTTGATAAAGAATTTGTTTTTGTAACACATACATACTCCCATCAAATGAAAGATTATATTCTTGAAAAGTTAGAGGAAAGCGGAATTGAGATTGAAAATTTAATAGTTTCTGAAGCAGGAACAGTTATTTCATCTCATTGTGGCGAAGGTACAATAGGTATATTGTATCTTGAAAAATAAAAACAAATATAATATACTAATATAAAGCGTTGATACAAAGTAGTAAGTAAAATAAACATTAAAGAGAATGCTAGATGGTGAAAAGGCAGATGAAATGTTTTACTGAAGTCGTTGTTGAGTGGCTTTCCGAACTTAAGTAAGAAGGCACGGGTTGTTTCGTTAAAGACATAGAGTGCTAGTTAAACTAACTAGAATTAAGGTGGTACCACGAATTTATGCGTCCTTATAATTTAAGGGCGCTTTTATATTGTTAAGGAGTGAAAACATGAAAATACCAACGAAATATAATCATAAGAAAGTTGAAGAAGGTCTCTATGACTTTTGGATGAAAAACAAGTATTTTTGCGCAGGGGATTTAAGCAAAAAACCTTTTACGATTGTTATTCCGCCACCAAACGTAACAGGTAAACTTCATTTAGGTCATGCGTTAGATAATACTTTACAAGATATCATTATTAGAAGAAAAAGAATGCAAGGTTATGATGCGCTGTTTTTACCAGGTACAGACCATGCTGGTATTGCGACACAAGCAAGAGTTGATGCAAGACTTAATAAAAGAGGTATTGATAGATATCAAATTGGGAGAGAGGCGTTTTTAAAAGAGGCTTGGGCTTGGAAAGAAGAATATCAATCACACATTTTTGACCAATGGAAAAGTTTGGGGTTGAGTGTTGATTATAACCATTTAAGATTTACTTTAGATGATAAATTAAACAAGGCTGTAAATCATGTGTTTATTAAGTTATATGAAAAGGGTTTAATTTATCGTGGTAATAGAATAATTAACTGGGATGTTGTATTAAATACAGCCTTGTCAAATATTGAAGTTATTTATAAAGAAGTTGAAGGAAAACTTTATTATATGAAGTATCCAATTGTTGGCACAGATGAATTTATTACAGTTGCGACAACAAGACCTGAGACATGTTTTGCGGACCAAGCAATTATGGTTCATCCTGAAGATGAAAAGTATAAACATATAGTAGGGAAGGAAGTAACTATTCCCCTAACAAATGTTAAAATTCCAATTATTACTGATAGTTATGTTGAGATGGAATTTGGGACAGGTGCGGTAAAAGTCACTCCTGCACACGATCCGAATGACTATGAGGTTGGGCTTCGCCATAATTTAGAAATGCCACTATGTATGACTAGTACCGGACTAATGAATGAGATGGCGTTTAGTTATGAGGGCATGGATAGATTTGCATGTAGAGAAAAGTTTGTTGAAGATTTAAAAGAAGCAGGCTTATTAGATAAAATTGAAACGCATTTACATAGCGTTGGATTTAGCGAAAGGACAGATGTGGTTGTTGAACCAAGATTGTCTTTACAATGGTTTGTAAAAATGGAACCGTTAGCTAAACAAGCGTTAGAGAAATCCACTGTTGAGTTCGTTCCAAAAAGATTTGAAAAGATATTTATTAATTGGATGGAAGGGATTGAAGATTGGTGTATTAGCAGACAACTTTGGTGGGGGCATAGAATCCCTGTTTGGTACAAAGGTGAAGAAGTTAAAGTTCAAGTAGAATCGCCAGGCAAAGACTGGACTCAAGATGAAGATGTTCTTGATACTTGGTTCTCAAGTGCTCTATGGCCGTTTTCAACTCTTGGCTGGCCAGAAGAAACTGAAACATTTAAAAGATATTATCCAACTGATGTTTTAGTAACAGGTTATGATATTATCTTCTTTTGGGTTGCAAGAATGATTTTCCAAGCGATTGAGTTTACTGGAGAGAGCCCATTTAAAGATGTTTTAATTCATGGTATGGTTCGCGATGAGTTAGGCAGAATAATGAGTAAAAGTTTAAATAACGGAATTGATCCGATGGATGTTATTGAAGATTATGGAATTGACGCTTTAAGATATTTCTTAACAACAAATTCTACATTAGGTCAAGATATGCGTTTTGAAATGGAAAAGGTTGAATCCACATGGAACTTTATTAATAAACTTTGGAATATTACTAGGTTTGTTAATTTAAATTTACATAATCCAAAAGGTTTAGATGAAGTAGATTTAAATGTATTTGACAAAGACTTATTAACAAGATTAAATGAGTTAATTAAGCAAGCTGATCATTATTATGACCGTTATGATTTTGGTGAGGCATCAAGATATATTTATAATTTTACTTGGGATTATTTTGCAGCAAACTATATTGAGTATGCTAAATATAATTTGCAAAATGAGAAAAGAAAAGAGTCAACTGAAGCTGTGCTTTATTATGCGATTACAATTCTTTTAAAACTGTTGCACCCAATTATGCCGTTTGTAACAGAAGTTCTTTATCAAAACACAACTAAAGAAGAATCAATCATGATAGCAAAATGGCCAACAGTTTTAGATTTAAATTTCTCTAATGAAAAAGAAGATATTACAATGTTTAATGACATCATTAGAAGTGTTAGACATTTTAGAAGCGAATATAATGAGCCTAAAAAAGATTTAATGATGTGGATTGAAACAGACAATAAAACAATCTTAAAAGAAAAAGAAATATTAAAAAACTTTTTAAATAGCGAAAAGTTAGAAGTTTTAAGTAGTGTTACTAAAGAAGAGACATTCCTTTTAACTGGTAATGGTTATAATGTTTATATTTTAAAGAGCGATTTAATTAGTTTAGAAGACGAAATAAAAGAAATTAAGGAAAGTCTTCAAAACTTAGAAAAAGAGTTAGAAAGAAGCGATAAAATGCTTTCTAACAAGAACTTTTTAGAAAGAGCGAATCCTAAAAAGGTTGAAGAAGAAAAACAAAAACAACAAAACTATTTAAATCAATATAATACATTGAAGGAACGTTTAAAAGAGTATGAAAATAAAAGAGGCAATTAGTTGGCTTGAAGGCAAGCAACGTTATAAAATTAAGACCGATTTAAGTAAAATGAGAAAGGCTTTAAATATTATGGGTAATCCTGAAAAGGACTTTAAAGCGATTCATATTACTGGTACGAATGGTAAAGGTTCGGTTGCTCATACAATTTCTAAAGTTTTAAGTAAAGTTAAAAAGGTTGGTCTTTTTACGAGTCCTTATGTGACAAGATTTAATGAAAGACTGCAAATTAATGATGAAGAAATAGATGATGATATTTTATTAAACTATATAATTTGGGCAAAAGAGTTTGATGAAAAGTATTTAAAAGAGTATGATGATAACTTTTCATTTTTTGAACTTTTAACATTAATTATGATTAAATATTTTAGTGATGAGAAAGTTGATTATGCCGTTATAGAAGTTGGGATCGGCGGTAGGTTAGATTCAACTAATGTTATTGATGCAGATTATGCGGTAATTACATCTATTGGGCTTGATCATACAAAACAGTTGGGTGATACTTTAGAAAAAATCTTAAAAGAGAAATTAGAAATCGCGAAAGAAAATAAAAAACTATTTACAGCAGTTGATAGTTTATTAAAAGTTATTTTAGATTATTGTATTTCAAAAAACATAGAACTATATTTGGTCAGTGATAACGATTATGAATTGATAGATAAATACCCACTAACATTTAAATATGAAGGTGAAGTTTACCAAACAAACTTACAAGGTTTATATCAAGTTAAAAACACTATTTTAGCAGTTGAGGTGTTAAAACAAATAATAGATGATGTAGAGTTAATTAAAGAAGGTGTTTTTGAAGTTGTTAATCCTGGCAGGTTTGAAGTAATTAGCAAAGAACCTTATATCATTTTAGATGGTGCACATAACTATGAAGCTATTATGAAACTTGGAGAAAGTATTACGGAAATCTTTGGCGATAAAAACATCAAAGTGTTATATGCATCAATGGAAGATAAGCCGTATATTAAAATGGTAGAACGATTAAGAATGTTAACTGATGAAGTTTATCTTACAAGTATAAACTATCCTAGAGCGTTGAAAGACTTTAGTGCTGATATCTTTAAGGGTTTAGAAGTTTTTCCAGATCCTTTAGAAGGGTTTTTCAAACTTAAAAACTTTTTGGAAAAAGATGAAGTTTTAGTTGTAACGGGATCTATTTATTTAGTTAGTTTAATTAGAAATGAGTTATTAAGTAAAAAATAATTACTTTTATATTTAACTTTCTTTTGTATATATTACATAAGGGGGTTATAAGATGAATTATTTAATTAGAGATATACCAATTGATGAAAGACCGAGGGAAAGGTTAATTAGACATGGCGTAGAAGCTTTAAGTAATGTTGAATTATTAGCGTTACTTTTAAAAACTGGAAATAAAGGCGAGAGTGCTTTAGAGTTATCAAGAAAGATTTTATATAAGTTTAACAATAAAAAAGATTTATTAAATACAAGCGTTGAAGAATTAATGACAATTGAAGGTATCGGGATTGCGAAAGCAAGTACGATAGTGGCAGCAATTGAGTTGTTTAAAAGAGTGTGGCACGATAAAAAGGAAATTTCTAAGTATATCATTAATGCTACTGATGTTTATTATGCGCTTAGAAGTGATTTGGAACATTTAGAGAGTGAACATTTTTATTGCCTATATTTAGATATTAAAAATAAATTAATTTCAAAAAGAAGACTCTTTGTTGGTGGGCTAACTGGAAGTTTAGTTAGTGCTAGCGATATTTTTAAACATGCGCTTAGACTCAATGCCGCAAAAGTGATATTCGCTCACAATCACCCCTCAGGAAATCCAGAGCCGAGCCAAGCAGATATTGATACTACTAGAAAGTTAATTGAAGGTGGGAAACTATTAGGAATAGCAGTCTTAGATCATGTCATAATTGGCAAAAACAATTGCTTTTCAATTATCTATAATAAGAAGCATGATTTTTAATTTAACTCATGTTAGATTGCAAGCCGGACCGATTTAAGATATAATTAAACTATCAAAATGATATTTTGAAAGGACGGTTTATGGTATGAAAAGTAAAACGACTAAGAGATTATGGATTGCAGTTGGAATTGGCGCGCTTGTTTTAATGTTGCTAATTATTGTTGCGTCAGTTATTAATTTAGGTGAAAGGTTGGCTATTATACATCCTTATGTCGCGTACGGATTTTATGGACTTAGTTTTATTTTGACATGGTTTTTAATAATTAATCCGATTAGGATAATATTGTTTTCACCTGCCTTCAATATTGAAACAGTTTTAGACAAACCGTCAAAAAAACGCTATTTGACTTATAAGAAGGTTGCGAGAAACTTAATGAAAAATGATGATATAAGTCAAAGAGAAAACGAAGAATTGAAGAAAGCGATGAAAGATCCTGTTGACCTTTTAAATGCTTTACAACACTTATATAACACAACACTTAAGAAAAAAGTTAATAAGGTTATATTAAGACATGCAAAAACAGTTATGATATCTACGGCAATTAGCCAAAATGGAAGACTTGATTTCTTTGCGACACTAACAGTTAATATAAGAATGGTTAAAGAAATCGTTGTAACTTGTGGATTTAGACCAAGTTTTAAAAACTTATCTAAATTATTAGTAAGAGTAATGTCTACGGCATTAATTGCTGAAGGGTTAGAAAACATTGATTTCACTGAACTTCTTCCAAGTAGCGCCCAAACCTTCCTTAGAGGAATTCCGTTTGCGAGAGTTGTTACAGATTCGATTGCTCAAGGAATTGGTAATGGAATTTTAACAATGCGTGTTGGAATAGTGACAAGAAAATATTTATTCGCTGATAGTAAGGAATTATCTACAGAAGCAATTAGAAGAGGAGCGTTTGTTGAAACAATTAAAACAATCCCAAGTCTTATTAAAGATTCTTTCCAATCTTTCCCAGATAAAATCAAAAATATGTTTAGAAAAAAACCAGAAGAATCAGAGTCAGCAGCATAAAATTAAATAAATATTTAATAAGTAATAAAAATGCGTTGACAATTCTTTGTAAATGATGTAAAATAGAGCCGTTGCGAAAAAGCCACATAGAAAAGGTTATAAAAGCGTGAGAGTGCTACCTCAATAGTGTGTCTTCAAAAATATAAGGAGGTGCTTAGAATGTATGCAGTTATACAAACTGGCGGCAAACAAATTAAAGTTGAAGTCGGTCAAGAGATTTTTGTTGAAAAACTAGATGTAGAAGTTGATGATGTAGTAACTTTTGATGAAGTTTTACTTGTTGGAGGCAAAAAGACAGTTGTTGGTAAGCCGTTAATAGCTGGTGCTAATGTTAAAGCTAAAGTTGTTAAGCAAGGAAAAGCTAAGAAAATTATAGTTTTCAAATACACAGCTAAAAAAGGCAACGCTAGAAAGCAAGGTCATCGTCAGCCATACACAAAATTGTTAATTGAAGAAATAAACGCGTAAAATGATTTATTGTTCAGTTAAAAAAAATCCTTACGAGATTAAGGTTGAAGGTCATGCTGATTTCGCTCGTTTAGGTAAAGACATTGTTTGTGCAAGCGTATCTACAGCGATAATTTTATCAGCAAATCTAATTAAAAGATTTGATCAAGAAAAAAACGTTGAAATTAAAATAAGTGAAGGCTATTTTCACTTAAAAGTAAAAACACTCTCAAAAGAAATTGAGGCAGTGTGTGAAAATTTAGTTTGGACAATGAAAGAATTAGAAAAAACATATCCAAACAATATTAAGTATCAAGAGGAGCGATAATATGTTAAAAAACAATATGTATAAACTTAATATTCAATTGTTCGCATCTAAAAAAGCCGGAGGTTCTAGTAAGAATGGTCGTGATTCTCATTCAAAAAGATTAGGATCTAAACTTTCTGATGGACAAGTAGCGAAAGCTGGAGCAATAATTTATCGTCAAAGAGGGACTAAGGTTCATGCAGGAATGAATGTTGGTCGTGGCGGAGATGATACATTGTTTGCGAAGATATCTGGGATAGTTAGATACGAAAGATTAGGTAAAAAAAGAACTCAAGTTTCAGTTTATGAAGGGTAAGCATGCTTATCCTTTTTTTTAGGAGAGAAATGTAATGTTTAAAGATAGTGTAGAAATATATGTTACGGCTGGTAGAGGCGGCAATGGTATTGTTGCATTTAGAAGGGAAAAATATGTTCCTTTAGGAGGCCCTGCTGGCGGAGATGGCGGAAAAGGCGGATCAGTAATTTTTGTTGCTGATGAGTCTTTAAACACGCTTTTAGATTTTACATACGAGAGACACTTAAAAGCTGAAAATGGCCAAAACGGAATGCCAAAAAATCAAACTGGGAAAGAAGGTAAAGATTTAGTTTTAAAAGTGCCAGTCGGAACGCAAGTATTTTTAAAAGAAACTGGTGAGTTACTATTTGATTTTGTTTATCATGAACAAAGAGAAGTTATTGCTGAAGGCGGCAAAGGCGGAAGAGGTAACACAAGTTTTAAAACACACAGAAATCCGGCACCTAAGATAGCAGAAAATGGAGATCTTGGTGAATATTTAGAATTAAAATTAGAATTAAAATTATTGGCTGATGTTGGTTTAGTTGGAATGCCAAATGC
The DNA here is from genome assembly GCA_012839355.1 of Acholeplasma sp. Lineage (GTDB taxonomy): Bacteria > Bacillota_I > Bacilli_A > Acholeplasmatales > UBA5453 > UBA5453. The sequence continues at coordinate 5,072 of DUNK01000024.1, read as the reverse complement.
CGGTAAATCAACATTAATAAGCGTTTTATCTAATGCTAAACCGAAGATAGCAGATTACCCTTTTACAACATTAGTACCTAATTTAGGGTTGGTATACCTAGATTTAGAAAAATCATTTGTAATGGCTGATTTGCCGGGATTAATTGAAGGGGCAAGTACAGGCGCCGGCTTAGGATTTAACTTTTTAAAACATATTGAAAGATGTAGAGTTTTGTTACATTTAGTTTCAATGGATGAACTAGAAAATAAAAACCCATATGAAAGTTTTAAGAAAATTAATGAAGAATTATTCGTCTATAATGAATCATTAAAAGATAGACCGATGATTGTTTGTGCAACAAAGATGGATGTACCTGGTAGTGAAAAAAGGTTTGAAGAATTTAAAAAGAAAATTGGTGAAAACTACCAAGTATTAAGTATAAGTGCAATCAAACAAGAAGGTTTGCAACGGCTTAAATATGCGCTATATGAAGAACTTGAAAAGAGTCCAACATTGTTAGAAAATGAAATTCACAGAACATATAAGTTAAGAGATGCTGAAGAGTTTTTTACAATAAAATTGGCAGAAGATGGCGTTTATGAAGTCGAAGGCGAAGGACTTTACAAAGTTTTTATGAGAACTGACTTTAGTAACGAAGAAGCAGTAAAAAGATTTGCTAGGCAGTTAAGAAGCTATGGTATTGATAAAGCGCTAAGAGAAAAAGGCGTGCAAGAAGGCGATGAAGTTAGAATATTTGGATATTTATTTGAATGGAATGAATAATAAAGTAGCGGTCTCGCTACTTTATTTACTTTACGGCTCAAAATAAGTATAATAGTTATATAGGGGAGAATGCGAGGGAGGAAGTTTTTTATGAACATATACATTAAACCGTATATTGTTGAAAATGAAAAGAAAAGAATATTTATCGTTCATGGTATTTGCGAGCATAGCGGTAGATATAAAGAACTAGCGGAAGCCTTTAACAAAGAAGGGTTTTCTGTAATTACTTATGATTTGAGGGGCCACGGAAAATCTAGTGGTAAACCAGGATATGTGAAAAGGTTTCAAGACCACATTGATGATTTAAGTAAAGTTATTAGAGGAAACGATAACAAGGCGGTAAAAAGATATATTTTAGGACACTCGTTAGGCGGTTTAATTGGACACATATACATGACCACTAACAAAGAGAAAATCGATGGTTTTATTGCGTCAGGTGCTCCAACAGGCTATTTAAAATCAGTTAAACCACTTACAAAAATTGGTTATAGATGGTTTGGTTTTTTAAGTGTTAAGAATAATTTTGCAAACGGAACACTAAGCAGAGATACAAAAGTTGAAGAAGAATATATTAATGATCCATTAGTGCTTAAAAAATTTAAAATTAGATTAGCTGGCGAAATGTTTGTAAGAGGGGTTAAATACTTAAGGGAGAATGTAATTAACAATATTAGACCAATATTAATGTTGCACGGCAAGGATGACAAGATTGTCCCTAAAGAACAGAGTGAAGATATTTATAAGAAAATTAGCCATAAAGATAAGAAATTAAAGATTTATAATAATATGTATCACGAAATTTTTAATGAAATCGGCAAAGAAAAAGTAATTAATGATGTTGTTAATTGGCTTAACGAACAATAGCGAACAAAACACTATAACAAACCGATAAAATAAAAAAAGAAACACATTTTATAAACGAATAAAAACAATAAAAAACATATTTATATAAAGAAAAACCAAACAGTTTTAATGTTTGGTTTTTTAATTTAATACAATAAACTATTTTAAAGTTTTTGTAAAATCTAACATGGTTTGAATAGTTTTATTCCAAATATTGAATTTCAAAGTCAATTTTTTAATGAAGTTGATTTTTGTTGTGTTTTTCTTAAGCTTGCGCCAAATTCTAGTATCGTTAATTTGTTTTCTAGCGTTTACGCCTCTTATTTCTAAATCGATTTTTGGCATTCTGCGTTTTAAATTATATATTTGCTCATCGTGATAGTTTCGAGCATTAGTTTGTTTATGTAAGATTTTCTTTCTATTTAGTCTATCTTTTTTTAACAAATAATTTGTTTGAGCTAGATGTTTTTTATCTTCATAATCCATATCATTCATTAAGCGTTTAATATTGTTGTTTGTTTCTCTAATATATTTATGATTTTCTCTTAATGAAGCCCTGTAAGTGTTTTTAATTGAGTCATGTTCTTTTTGTAATGAATCGTTTTTGTTTATTTCAAACGCAAGTTTTAAATCGTTATATCTTTGTTTGTAATTTGGAATAGCCTCTTCAGAATCTTTAATTCTTTTATTTGCAATATTTAACTCATCAATGCTTTTTATTCTTAGAAGTTTAGTTTCTTTCGCTTCCTTTAGATTAAGTTTTTTTAATTCTTTCGCTTGTTTTTTACCGACTCGTTTAATCTTCAAAGTTATTTTTTTGTTAGTTTTTGAGTGAACTCTTTCTAATCTTAAGAGAGACAAGTCTTGCATATGTATTTGTTTTTTCCTATTATTGAGTTGATTCAATGTTAAATCTTCTATACATTTATTTTTTGCTACAAGCAACTTATCAAAGAGTTTATATAAAAATCTTTTCTTTCGTAAGAAAGCCTTTAAAAGATATTTTTTAGTTTTTCTAATAGTTTTATGTTTAGTAGTAGAAGCATTAACTATATGGTAATAGTCATTGATAATATTTATAAATATGTTGTTTTTATGATCAAATTTATTTAATAAATCTGTTAAAACTGCAATTTGTTTATTTATAAAAATATTTAGCAGGTGTATTGCTCTTTCTTTTTGTTTTTCAGCTTTATCAAGACCTAAATCTATCTTTTTAATTTGTTTATTTGCTTTTTTGTTTGCTTTTATATGTGTATTTAATTTTGCTTTTAACTCCTTGAGTTCTTGCGTTCTCTCTTCTTGGTATTTTGTATTGATTGTTATGTGTTCATTTAAATCACTAATTAATCTTTTTCTTTTTTTAGTGCTTTCTAATTTTCTTAAAGAGTCTAATTCTTTTTTAGAGTAATTGATAGTTTCAGCAGATAAATTAAGTTTATTAATTAATTCAGTTATTGAACTATTTAAAGTGTTAATTTGTTCGTTATTATTATGGACTTTTCTTAGCAAGAGTTCTTTTTCATTTACAGGTTTTTCAATATACATATCATAGTGGTTGATAATTTCAACTGTATAAAAATCTAGTTTTGGTAAAAAGAAATTTGAAATTATTTTTGCTGTATGGCCTTTTATTAATTCGAAAAAATCATTACCTAATGTTGCGACTAAGTCATTTTTAAGAAGAAGAAGTTCTTTAGTAGTTTTTAAAAAGACTTGGAAATTATTAATATCCGTGTTTTTTAATGAGTTAACTAAAAAAGTTTCAAGAATTCTTTTCTCGTCATTAAAAAGAATTAAATAAAACTCATTATAGTGAGCCAAAATATCACTTAAATAAGTGTTTTCTACTAGAAACTTTTGAATAAGTTCTTGGTGTTCTAATTTATTGTAAGAATGTCCTTTTAAAAGATCTTCTTTTTTTAGTAAGAAAACATTGTTCTCTGTAAGTAAATTCATATTGAGAGTTTTTCTTTCTATTTCGCTTTGTAAAAGGAAATTAAAGGAATTTCTATGTTGTTTTTTCTTTAGTGTTTTTCTGGCAATTTCTTGTTTAACTAAGAGTATTTCTTTTTCTGATAATGCTCTATGAACATTTTTTTGTAGTTGAATAAGTTTGTTTTGGTAAACAAGTTCGTTTTTTTCTGCCTCCATTAATAAGTAATTTGTGAGGCTAGCAGTAGTTAACTCTAAACTATATGTATATTGAACTCTATCTTTTGTTTTGTTTAAGTTATATTTATGTAGTTCAGACTTTAGGTTAGCTAGTTGTTTTGTTCTAGAAGTTTTTAAATAGATGTATTCATCTTCGATATCCTGAAGTTTTAATTCTGTATTATAAATATTATTAGCCAACTCATTTTGGCTTTCTAAAGGTAAAAGTTCTAACTTTAAATAGTTGTGAACTATTTCTTTTTTGATATTATTTATAGATTTTGCGAATCTAACTAATTGGTTTGCATAACCTTCTTCAACTGAATAAAGTTCTTTGTATAAATCTATTGCATCATTTTTGTCTTGTTCAAGAAGTACCCTCTTTAAAAGATTTAATTCATATTGAGATAAATAAGAACTAGTAGCTTTCTTAAATTCTTTTCTATAAGTTTTTTTAGTTTGTCTAAGTTGCTTTTTAGCATCTCTTTCTAAAAGGTTTAATTTCTTGTTTAGTGCAGAAAGTTCTTTTTTGTTTTCTAGTGGAGCATCACTTAAATCAGTTATTTTAGCCTCAATAACATCTTTTTCAGTGTGGAGATGAATGTTGATAGAAGTAACTTTATGATCGTATTTATTTTTAAGTTTTTCTTCTATGTTGTGGTGTTTTTCTCTAATTGAGTCTAAAACAGCATCAATTTGTTGATACTCTTTTTCATAATTGTCTAAATATTCATTAATTAAATTATCAATTTCTAATTTCTTTTTATCTAGTTCACTAATTAAAACATCGTTTTCTTCTTTAAAGTCATTTTCAAGTTGTTCTTCAATCTGCTTATAATTTGTGGAAATTATATGGACTTTATCGTTTAAGTTAGTCATCGTTTTTAAGAAGTTTTGTTTAGCGTAAACTTCATCTTTTTCGTGAAACTTTAAATATTCTTTTAAAAGAGCATCTTCCTCTTGTATTTTCAAGGTGTTTTGGGTAAGTCTTTGTTTGTTTTTCTGATGATAATCTTGTATTTGTTCATGAAACTTTGAAGTTACTCTATCTGTTTCAGTTTGTTTTATATTGTAAATAGCACTAACTTTACTTAAATACTCAACTCTATTTTCTTTTATAATGTTATCTAATACAAAAAAACCTTCTTTTAAAGAATTGTTGATTTCAACAATTTTTTTGTCTAATTCTGCACATTCAATTTTATAATCGTTTTCAACTTTTTCAATTTCTTGTTTCAATTCTTTTTGTTTATTAAAAAAGGTTTCTATTAAAGCGTTCTTTTGGTTTTCAAAGTTATCTCTAATAATGTTT
>DUNK01000023.1 GCA_012839355.1 Acholeplasma sp. | reverse complement strand
TCACCAAATGAAGTTAGGTACCAGACTTTAAATGAAAATTCAATATTTAATTATTTTTAATATTACGTGTCTACTTTGGGAGTATCATATCACTATGGAGCGACTTTTTTATGCATATAGTTCTTTTCTATCTCTTGTTAGTTCACTATAATTTACTTCATATTTTATGTATATCATCGTTGTTACATTTCTTTCTGCATCAATACTCATGAAGTAATTATAAACTTCTTCAAATAATTCAGGATGATCAATAAATGGGTTTCTATTGTTTTGATAACCAAATATGATTTCGTTTCTATTCTTTTCAAACTGATCAACTGGATCTGCTTGGTGCCAACTAAGTAATAATGATAACTTTCCCATATATGCAGCTTCTACTGTATATGCTGCTCTACTTAAAAGTGGTACATGATCTGTTAAACCTAAAAACTCGTATCTAACAACCATATACATTAAAATTCTTGCAACATCTCCTTTATCTAAATCGCTTGGATAAAATCTACCATCACTTAATGCCATCCAATCAGTAACACCGGCATCAGCATTATCATAATACCTATTAGAACGCGTTGAGTTAGTTGAAGGATAAATCGCTCTTAAGTTGTGTGGGTCACTACCTTGATTTACTTCAGTTTCTTTAACTCTTCCCATCCCTAGTCTTGAGTTTGGCCAAACATGTTCGCGGTGCCATTCTGATTTACTTCCCCATGGCGCTTTTAAATCTCTATTATCATAAATTCCTCTAACAAGCGTCTCATCATCAACCTTCTTATCCGCAAACTCGCCAATCTCTTTATAATCAGCATATCTAATACCATTTAGGTTTGTTGAGATAATTATTCTTAATTCTTCAACCAAACTTTTCCCCTCTAAACCTTCAGCCGATTTATAATACGCATCAAGTGCACCTATTTGACCTTTTAATGTTAACTGATAATAAGCAGGTGTTGTTTGTTTAACTTTCAAATCATCTAACACGATTGTTTTGGCATCAGCACCACTAATATCAGCCTCTAATTTAAAATATACTTTTTCATTTACATTTACTAACTCACTAATATCTTCTACTTTTACTTCAATAGTAGTAAAACCTTCGCCTTCATGATTATATGAATTAACTAAATGCCAACCTTCAAGTGGTATGTTTGATGTATATACATTAAGTCTTGAAGTTGAACTTCTATTTTGAAAGTTCCCTAAATTAAAGATTAATCCCGCAAAATTTTCATAACCTTCTTTTAATTCTAACAGCCCTTCTTCCCTTAAAATAAGTGCTACAGTACCTATCTTAGGCTCTTCGGTTGTTTTCGTTAGTCTCGCTTCTTTAACATAGAAATAGTGATCTTCATAATTGATTTCTACAGTTTTATACGTGCTTCTATTTAGTTCAAATTCACTAAAGTCGAACTCATCAAATTCTACGCTGTATATTTCAATCACTTCAGGCGCATTATGCTTAACCTTACCTTCGCTAACTACGCCAGTAAAACCTTCTTTAAGCGGTTCTATTTTCACCGTTTCAGCATTTTTTAATCTATCTTTATATGTTTCCAAATTTAACTCATTTTCTGTTAATGTTAATTCTTCGCCTAAAATATTAACCTTATAAGTCGCTTCTTCAATCATATCCCAACTAAGAAGATTATTATCAACTCTAACATTTTCAACACTTAAATATTTAATATCAAGTTCCCATAAAGCATCTAACCTTAAATGTCCCTTTACAGTATCCTTATTAAAATCCCATTTACTATTAGTATCTTCTAAATTTTTATACCAACCTAAAAATTTATATCCTTCTTTTTCTGCTAATATAGGCTCTTTTAGTAAAGATTTTTCTTTAACTGTTTCTTGTTTAACTAAACTTCCATCACTATAATAAGAAACCCTATATTTTGGAATAAACATTTCTAAAAGCTGACATGAAGAAACCATTAAAACTAGTGGTATGACTAATAAAATTAAACATATTTTCTTTTTCATAAAGGCCTCCAAAAATAAAATTTATTATCCATTTAAAATTATACCATAATTTCCTATTAATTTTCCCTACATTCTTTATCTTCTTTAAAATTGATTTTAAATAGTTTATAATTAAATTAGTATTTTTAAATCATGAAAGGATTTGATACAATGAGAAAGTTAAAAAGAATTTTGCTTATTATTTTAATTGTTGTTTTAATTGGTCCAATAGTGCTCGTTATCTTAAACTTTATCCCTGTGGCACCATTTAGTTATAAAGGTGTTAATAGTTTTAGAAAAACTGATAAGTATCCTATTATTATTCCGCATGGTGGAGCGAAAGAGTTAGCTCCTGAAAACACTATTTATTCTTATGATATGTTAGTTAACGACTTTAATGCTGGTGTCTTAGAAATAGATTTAGCTCTGACAAAAGATGGCATCTTAATGGCTCACCATGATTTAGACTTAGAGTTTTCAGAAGCTTCTAGTATGAACGGAGCGTTAATTAGAGATTATACATATCAAGAAATCATTGATGAATACGAAAACGATGATTATTATCTTGCAAGAAACTTCGTTGATGCACGAACAAACACTAAACCGTTTGAATCTTCGCCAAAAGCCGATTTAGCGACAATGATTCCAGCCAAACTAGGTGATGATATCTTTAACATCTACGGTGATACCGTCTTATATATTTTAGAAATTAAAGATTCGCCTACTTCAAATTATTATGAAGCAGGCTCAGATAGATATAAATTAGCTGCGAATGAATTACTTAGACTTGTAAAAATGTATGACTTAGAAAAAAATGTTGTCTTAGCTTCATTTTCAGACTCAGTTATCGGCTACTTCCACGAAAAAGCACCAGATATGATGTATAACGCCGGTGTTGATGAAGTAACAAAATTCGCTGTTTATAGTGCTTTCTATTTTGATTTCTTTTGGAGAACTAGATCACAAGTTTTAATTCTACCTAACCGCACAAGCATGGAACCAATCACAGGAAAAACAGCTGACTTACTAGATAAAGTTCCTAAGTTTTTCAGTAAGAATATCGCTATTAAAACAGATGCCGGTTATGAACCAAACTTAATGAACAAAAGAGTCATTAAAGCCGCTCACAGAAAAAACATGGCGTGCTTCTACTGGACAATTAATGATCCTGACGAGATGCGAGAATTAATCAAACTTGGCGCTGATGGAATAATCACTGATCGTCCAGACTTATTAAAAGAAATCATTGATGAATTAAAGAATGCTGAATAAAAATAAAATGCGACTTCAGTCGCATTTTTAATTTCTTATTAATTTCTTAATTTAAATTTGAACTTTCATCATAAAAATATGCGTAAATAATTATTTTATTCCTAAACTATAACATTAATTGGACATAACCAACAATTCTTATTAATTGGCATCAATTTGTCTGTCATTGATATAACTATTCCTGTGCCAATATTTTTAGAATATTTTTTTAATACGTTAAAATTTTTAGTTGGATTTGTTGGGCTTATACCTTTTTTAATTTCAATTGGGTATAGTGTATCTCCTTCTTCATAAATTAAATCTATTTCTTTTTGATTTCTATCACGATAATAATACAAGTTCATTTTTGGGTTTTTACCATGATTATAAAAGTTCTTAATTATTTCACTTACCACATAAGTCTCAAAGATTGCTCCACTTAAACTGCCAACTTCGAGCGTTTCACTATTTGGATACTTAGCTAGATAACTACATAAACCAGTATCCATAAAATATAATTTTGGCGCTTTAATAAGCCGATTTGAAACACTTGAATAATACGGCTGTAAAAGGTAAATTAAACCTGAAGCTTCTAATATGCTCAACCAACTTTTGATTGTTTTAGAATCAACACCTATCGCTTTAGAAATTGAACTATAGTTTACTTCTTGAGCAGTTCTCACAGCGATATATTGCATAAAATTATAAAACTCTAATGATTTACCTACATTTAATAATTGTTTGACATCTCTTTCAATGTATGTATTTAGATAGGATGAGAAAAAATCATCTCTTTTTTGTTTAAAAGTAACTATCTCTGGCATTCCACCATTAAAGATTAATTCAAAAATTTCACTTGTAGTATATTTATGATTAATATTTTTTTTCTTTAAATCTTCTATTTTTGGCGAAAATAGTGGAGCATTATAGTTGCTTATTTCGCTCAATGAAAACGAATATAAATTTAAAACTCCCGCTCTACCAGCAAGCGATTCACTAACGTTTTTCATCACATTAAAGTGTTGAGAGCCAGTTAACCAAAATAAAGGTTTAACACTTCTATTTTCCTTTAACGCTTTATATTTTTCTTCATCGACAATTATTTTAATATATGGTAACAAATTAGGAGCATGTTGAATTTCATCAATTAAAAGCGGATAAGAATAATGTTCTAAAAAGTATTTAGGATCAGCAATAGCTAATCTTCTCGCCTCTAAATCATCTAACGTAACATAATTCATTTCATCAGCTTTTATCTTTTTTAACACTGTAGTTTTTCCTACTTGTCTAGCACCAGATAAAACTACAACAGGAAAACTCTCACTTAATCTCTTTATTGTTTCTTCAATTTTCCTATTAATATACATACCTTCACCGCCTTTTCGGATTACAATTCCATTTTAGCCGAAACAACTCAAATTGTCAAGCGTTTCCGGACCGCCACTCCTTTTTTGCCTAACCGCCTATTTTATTGTATTATTGGCAAATCTTATCCTATTCATTAAAAAACTCCCTAATTTTAGGGAGTTTATCGTCTTATTTTTTTAATTCATCAAACTTTTCTTTCATTGTGGGATTATCTTTTGTTAGTTTTTTAACTGTTAAGTCTTCTGCTTTATCGTTAGCGATTCTTAAGTGGTTTTCGCTCTTAACTAACGCATCTCTAGTCTTTTGAAGAGCTTTAATTGCAGCATCAATCTCTTTTATTGCATCTTCAAATCTATCACTAGCCCATTTATAACTCTTCCCAAATGAATCTTTAAACGCTTCTAACTCTTCTTCAAACTTAGTGACATCAATGTTTTGAGCCTTCATCAAGTTTAATTCTTGTTTGTATTTGAGAGCGTTTAATGAGGCATTTCTTAATAATGAAATAATTGGAATAAAAAACTGAGGTCTTATTACATACATTTTAGGATAATGATGACTAACATCAACAATACCATTATTGTATAATTCATTATCCGCTTCTAACATCGTTACTAATACTGCATATTCACAGTTTTTATTAGTTCTATCTTTATCTAACTCTTTAAAAAAATCTTCATTTTTCTTTTTAGTTGCAGTAGTTTCGTTTTCATTTTTCATTTCAAACATGATGCTTATTATCTCATTGCCATGCTCATCTTCTTCACGGAAAATATAATCACCTTTTGATCCACCTACAACAATATTATCCTTAACAAATGTAGCATTAGGAAACGCAGCCGCTCTAATACTATTAAACTCATACTCACAATGTTGTTCAAGAGTCTCACCAACCATCTTAGTTGATAAACGAGCCTTAAAGTCTTTATATAATGAAATCTCTTTATCTTTCTCTATTAAGATAATTTCATGTTCCCTTTTAAGATTGGCAAGTTCAATCTCTTTTTCTTTTAACTCATCTTTTAAAGTTTCTTGCGCCTTCATAAGTTCTAATTCTTTAGTTTGATCAGCTTGTTGGAGTTGTTGTTTTAAAGAAGAAAGTTCTTCCTTTATAACTGACAACTCTAGTGCATGCTCTCTTTCCTTTTTTAACAACATATCTTTATGAGTATTCTCTAACTTTTGTTGCGCTAGTAAAGAATCACTTTCTTTTTGCTTAGAAAGAGCCTCTAATCTTGCATGAATCTCTTTATTAAACTCTTCGTTTCTCACTTGATTAACGATGTTTAAATAACTAGATTCGTCTATTTTAAATACTTCTCCACAATGTGGACACTTAATTTGGTGCATAAGTACCTCCTTAATATCAATCGATATAATTATGTTTTAACTTTCTTTTTCCAATATATCCGCTATTCTCTTACTCGCCAATCCATCGCCATATGGATTACTTGCTTTAGACATCTTTTCATATTCTTCTTTGTCTTCTAACAATTGTTTAAAGGCGTTATATATAGTTTCTTCGTTTGTTCC
>DUNK01000022.1 GCA_012839355.1 Acholeplasma sp. | reverse complement strand
GCAATATCGATTTTTACTTTTCTTGTAATTTTCATATAAAAAACCCCCAAGTCACTTTCATTATAATATAAAAGTCTAACTTTTGGGGGTAAGATCAAAAATAATGGTGGAGGTAAAGGGATTTGAACCCCTGACCCCTTGCACGTCAAGCAAGTGCTCTCCCTCTGAGCTATACCTCCACAATCATTTAATGTTCTATTTCTTCTACTATTTTTTGTTCTTCTATTACTGCTTCTTCAACTAATTTTTCTTGACCTTTTTCATATTTATTCATAAGTATAATTCCAGCGGTTGATAATATCAAGAGTAATATTCCTACAATCCACTGTCCATAACCAAATGATGTAATTTTATAATCTTTCAATAATAAAATAATTATCGCAAATGGTGAACCAATTAAAAGTCCCATTACGCTGAAATAAAAACCCGTTTCATATTTAACCATTATCTTCTTAATTAGTTTTAAAGATATAACTAGTCCAATAATAACACTAACGCCTAATACAATTATCGGAGGTAGTAACTTTAATCCTTCAATGAATTGACCTTTTATGATTAATTTAAAAATATTTCTACCTAAATCTAAAATATGATAATAATATCCGACTATAAGTAAAAATAATGCTCCACTTATCCCTGGCGCTACTAAAAAGAATGCCGCAAATAAACCTAAGATAAACAACATTATGTAATATAACCATCCTTCATATATTCCTTCCATATATGACATAAGCGGCATTACTCCAACTATTAAAGCACTAATTATTAAAACGATTATATATCCTACTTTTTGTTTACCTTTAATTTTATCAAAAACATCTTTATAACCGCCCAATACTAACCCTAAAACAAATAAAGTAATTACTAGCGGAAAACTTTTGTATGTGTAACTTACTACTAAAAAACTTACTATTATTCCCAAAATAAAACCTATCAATAGGTCTAATATTGAAACTATCGCTTTAAATGGATGTTTTAAAAAGAGATTTGCTGCATCAACAAACCTATCATAAACATTAAACACTACCATTAAAGTTCCAGCACTAATGCCTGGTAAAATATTTGCTGCTCCTATAAAAAAGCCTTTAACACCTGAAAGAATTTTATTCATCAACCTTTGCTAAACCTGCTTTCCTTAATTGTTCAGTTATTTTTTCCATTGCTTCTTCTTCATCTACACCTTCAACAACGAGTGTAAACTTTTGTCCACCATACATCCCAAGACTCATTACCCCCATAATTGATTTCATATCAATTGTTTGATCTCTTGCAGTCATTTTGATGTCTGATTTAAACATACTCGCAACTCTTACAAGTTCAGTTGCTGGTCTTGCATGGATTCCTGATTCACTTGTTACAATAAAATCTTTTTTCATTTTATTAAACCCTCCAAGTCTTTAACAGTGTTTTCAGTATTTTCTTTAAATGTAACAACCACTTTATTACCAATAGTAAAAACACCGTTAGTATAAGGTTTTAAACCCTCTAAATCAACTAAATTTAAGTCTTTGACTTCAATTCTAACTCTTTTTTCTGTTCTTTCAACATTTGTAATGTTATTCTCACCAAAAAGACTTGCTATTTCAGTATAGTTTTGTTTTGGTTCTCCTTTTGGTTTAATCTTAATTGCCTTATAGACAAAAAAGCCAATCAACATTAATACAACTACTACAAATGCAACTATTAATAATATTTCTTGTGTTCCCATTGCTTATACCTCTATTTTTTATAAACTAACCACTTTCTTTACAATTTAATCAATGCCTAAAATACGTTTACGCATTTGATCATATTCTTCTTTAGTAATTATTTTATTATCTAATAATCTTTGTGCTTCACTTAACTTTTCTTCAATGGTTTTTTCATCCTTAATCGTCTTGTATGCTCTTTTTAACTCTGGTGTAACGGCTGGAATAACTGTTTCAGCACCTTTTCGTTTTGCTTCGCTAATATCTTTCCCAGCATGGTCAATTGTTTCTGCTTCTATTTTAGATTTCAATTTAGCCACTTCTGGTGAAAACCCAACCGAAAGAATCATTAATGATAGTCCTATAAGTAAAAATCCAGGATATATGAGAGAAATGTTTGGCATATCAAAACTATCCTTATCACTAAATCCTAAAAACAATAATGCTATTCCTATAATTAATTGAATAATTCCCCATATTTTAAATATTGTTGTTTTTTTCATTATTTTTCACCCACTAAAATATGCTTGCGCATCATTTGATATTCTTCTTCAGTAATTACACCATTATCTAATAACCTTTTCGCTTCTTCTAATTTATCTTCAATGGTTTTTTCGTCTTTGATCTCTTTATATGCTTTTTTAATTGAAGGTGTAACAGCAGGAACTACTGTTTCTGCTCCCTTTTTTGTTGCTTCACTTATATCTTTTCCAGCATGATCAATTGTTTCTGATTTTATATTAGAAAATAATTTTACAATCTCAGGTATAAAACCAATTATTAAAATAATTACTGCAGTTGAAGTAAGAAATCCTCCTAGTGTTAAAATACCTGGGTTTGGCATAGTGAATGGTCCATCCATATCTATTTTAAATATAAAAGCGAGAATTACAACTATCAATCCTACACCTAACTGAACAGCACCCCATATTTTAAAAATCTTTGTTTTTTTCATGATATCATCCCCTTTAATTATTTAATCAACATCGCATCTCCAAAGGAGAAAAATCTATATCCTTTGTTTATTGCTTCTTTATACGCTTTTAAAATAAACTCTCTATTTGCAAAAGCACTAACAAGTAATAATAAACTTGATTTAGGTAAATGGAAGTTAGTGAGAATGGCATTTACTATTTTATACTTATATCCTGGATAAATAAATAGATTAGTATCATTAAAACCACTTGTAAACTTACCATCATAATTCGCTTCTAATGTTCTAACCGTTGTCGTACCTACCGCAACAATTCTTTTTTTATTCTTAACTGCCTCGTTAAGTTCGCGAGCAGCTTCTTCGCTAATATAATACTTTTCACTGTGCATTTTATGTTCTAACACATCTTCTACACTTATCGGTCTAAATGTATCAAGACCAACATGTAGCGTTATTTTAATTATTTCAATATTTTTCTTTTTTATCTTTTCTAATAAGTCATTTGTAAAATGAAGCCCTGCTGTTGGTGCCGCCGCACTACCTACATTTTTTGCATAAACAGTCTGATATCTGTTTTTTTCTTCAAGTTTTTCATAAATGTATGGTGGTAGTGGCATTTGTCCAAGATTATCTAAAATCTCTAAAAATATTCCATCATAGATCATTTTAAAAACGGCAATTCCATCTTCTTTTTTTCTTATACATTCTGCCTTTAATAAACCTTCACCAAAAACTATAACATGACCTTCTTTTATTCTTTTGGCTGGCTTAACTAATGCTTGCCATAAGTCTTCTTTGTTTTCTAATAGTAAAAGTTCAATAACAGCGCCCGTTTCTTCTTTTTTACCAATAAGCCTAGCAGGAATTACTTTTGTTTCATTTAAAACTAGACAATCATTTTCAGTTAATTCTTCTAATATATCTACAAAACTTTTATGCGTAATTGTCTCAGTTTTTTTGTCTAAAACCATCAACTTTGAATCTGTTCTATTTTTAGGTGGATGCTGTGCAATCTTTTCTTTTGGTAAATTATAATCGAATAAATCTAATTTCATTCGTTAAACAATCCTTCTTTATAATATTTAATGCCTAAAAAGTCATAACTTTTTTCTAAAGCAACTCTTCCGCGCGAAGTTCTTTTGATAAACCCTTCTTGAAGTAGATAAGGCTCATAAACATCTTCAACAGTGGTAGGTTCTTCGCCTATCGCCGCACTTATTGCATCAAGACCAACAGGACCACCATTAAACTTTTCAATGATTGTTTTTAAGTATTCTTTGTCTGTTTCATCTAAGCCTTCAGGACTAATACCTAATTTATCTAAAGCATAATATGATACCTTTTTGCTTATATTTCCATTATCAATAACTTCAGCAAAATCTCTCGTTCTTCTTAAGAGTCTATTTGCTATTCTTGGTGTACCTCTGCTTCTTTTTGCAATTTCAATAACTGCTTCTTTGTCTATTTTTGTTTCAAAAACTTTTGCTGTTCTTCTAACAATCTTTTCTAAATCTTCAAGATCATAATATCCAAGTCTAAAAACAACCCCAAATCTATCTCTCAAAGGTGCACTTAAATCGCCAAATCTTGTTGTTGCGCCAATCAAAGTAAAAGGCGGAAGATCAAGTCTGATTGAACGTGACTGCGTGTCTTTACCAATAACAATATCAATAACATAGTCTTCCATAGCTGCATATAAAACCTCTTCAACAATTCTTGGCAATCTGTGAATTTCATCAATAAATAAAATATCACCAGGCTCTAAACTTGTTAAAATCGCCGCTAAATCACCTGTTTTTTCAATTGCTGGACCGCTTGTAACTTTAATTGAAACACCCATCTCATTAGCTACTATTTGAGCTAACGTTGTTTTACCTAAGCCTGGCGGGCCATAAAACAAAATATGATCAATTGCCTCACTTCTCTTTTTGGCAGCCTTAATATAAATGTCGAGCATTTCTTTAATATCTTCTTGACCAATATATTCACTTAATGTTTGTGGTCTTAAAGTTAAATCTTCATCATCTTTTTTAATTAAATCAGTAAATATTTTTTCTTCTTTTTTCATTTAATCCCTACTTAATTAAATATGCTAATGCTTGTTTGATAACCTCTTCAATTGATTTTTCCGGATCTACCTTCTTTAGCGCTTTATTAATATCTGTTCTTGAATATCCTAAGGCTCCCAAAGCTTCTCTCGCCTCTAATAACGTGTCAGTTAATACTACAGCATTGCTAGATAATTTTCCTTTTAAATCTAAAATTATTTGTTGAGAACTCTTTGGACCAATACCAGGAAACTGGTTTAAATATTTAACATCTTCCATCTCAATTGCATAAACAATCTTATCTGTTTCACCTGAAGCTAGTATTGATAACGCACTCTTTGGACCAATACCGCTAACACTAATTAATTTAATAAACAAATCTTTTTCAGCCATTGATGTAAACCCATAAAGGTTATTAATATCTTCTCTCACATAGTGATGTGTATAAACTATAACTTCTTGAGATGTTTTATATCGATAACTATTTGGTGTAATAATCAAATAGCCGATATTATTATTTTCAACAATAATATGCGTTGGTTCAACATGAGTTACAACACCTTTTATATATCCATACATTTTATCCACCTCTTATCCATTATAGCATTTATATTTTAAGATTTACAAACAACACTAACATATACTAGTATTATATACTAAATTCTTATCCAACAACAATTAAAAAACATCTTTGAGATTCCATTCACATAAACTATTAAAACATTGATAAATTATTTAATTTATATCCTTAACTTCTTTATATATAGCCTTTAATATGATAAAATAAGAAAAGGAAAGGAGCAGTATTATGATTGATCTTATCAAATCTACATCAACCAAAGAAAAGAGTTCTCTAAAAGAACTTTTTAATGCTGTTCCTGTACAAAAAAGCGATTGGGAATATTTAGAAAAAGAGTTAGATGATAGTAGAGAAAAGCAAATCACTTCTTTCGCAAATTTAAACTCCATTAATGAAAACTATCAAGCAACAAAAAAAGAAAATGCTCTTTCTAAAAAGGAAAAGATTAAGCAGATTAAAGAGCAACATCACGAGCAAACAAACATTATTAGAGATAACTTTGAAAACCAAAAGAACGCTTTAATAGAAACCTTTTTTAATAAACAAAAAGAATTGAAACAAGAAATTGAAGAAGTTGAAAACGATTATAAAATTAAATGTGCAGAATTAGACAAAAAAATTGTTGAAATCAACAATTCTTTAAAAGAAGGTTTTTTTGTATTAGATAACATTATAAAAGAAAAAAGAGTT
>DUNK01000021.1 GCA_012839355.1 Acholeplasma sp. | reverse complement strand
TTGGAAGTGTAATAGCTGGACTATCAGCGTTATACTCATTAGGTATTTGTGTAGCTGATAAGCCTGTTGGCATCGCTGCCATATCTTCATCACTCCACGCGCCACCTGGTTTAGTATCAGTTAAATATTGATAAAGTCTTAAGCAGCCTGTATATGGACTTGCCCAGAAGTCTTGTTCAGGGTTACCAACTTTAACGAAGTTAACCATAAAGTTCGCAAGCGGCTCCCATTTAGCTTGATATGTTGAATGGCTTAAGAAATAGTTATTATTTCCTGTCTTGATATTAGCTCCATAAATCTTATTCTTATATTCATCATTATTAAACCATAAACCTTTAAATCCACTAGTATTACCAGCACCATGCATAAATGTTGTTAAGTTTTCACTTGGGTTAACGAATGCATATAAATCAGTTAAGAATGCAGTAGCTAGTTGTGATTTATTCGCATATCCACTTGTTACAAACTGTCCACCATTTAAGTTAAATGTAATTGTGTAACTAGTTGGTTCTGGCTCAAGTTTCTTAACTGTTAGTGTAAATTGTTTAGTTTCAGTTAACGAACCAATCTTAAGTGTCGCAGTTAATGTAACTGTTATATTTCCTGATTCTTTTCTTGTTACAACTCCACCAGTAGTAATTGTTGTAGCGTCACTTGTTGCCCAAGTCACTGTTACGCTATGTAAACCTGTTGAAGGTAGTGTAACGTTCTTAGTAACTGAACTTGCACTATCACCACTTGCATAACCAACATTTAAAGCTGCTTTCGCTTCTGTTAGTTTTTCACTATCTGATAGTGGTGGTGCAACTACTGTGCTTGAATTATATCTAGCGTAGAACACTTTATTACCACTTGAACCTTTAACTATCTTAGTAATTGCTGTACCATAAAGGTTCGCATTATCATACCAACCAATAAATGGATCTCCATCTTTAACTGGAACTGGTAATGTAATATCATTATCTGCAGGTGTATATTTACTTGGTGGTGTAATTGGTGTACCACCTCCACCACTTTGTAAAGCAGTTGGAATTCTTGTATAGATTTCATCACCTGCTTGTACTTGACCTGTAGGTGTTTTCATTACGAATTGCTTCATTCTTGCATTTGCTGTCCAGTTACTGCTCCAGAACTCTCCTGCTTGTTCTGGGTTAACCTTACCAACAAACTCATCCATTAAGTCAATCAGTGGTACCCACTTGTTGTACTGTGCTTGGTTAACAAATCCACCTTCAGGGTTAATTGTCTTATCATTTATTGCTCTTAAATCTGCCATGTGGTTATTATATGAACCATCAAATCCACTTGTCTTACCAGCCCCATGCATAAAGTCACTAGCTGACATTGTAATAACACCTTTACCAGTTAAGTAACCATGGAACTCTGTTAAGAAATCAGTAATCATTACATCTCTATTTGTATAACCACCGGTTCCGCCACTTGTTGGCCATGCACCGCCATTTAAGTTAAATGTAATTGTATATTCTGTAGCGGCATCAATTTTCTTAACTAATAAAGTAAATGTCTTAGTTTCTTGTTCAAGATTTACTTTAATTGTTGCGGTTAGTGTAACTGTTACATCGTTAGCTGTACTTCTTGTTACAGCACCTGCTGTAGTTATTGCACCACTATTACTTGTTGCCCAAGTAACTACTGCATTATGCATACCAGTTGTTGGTAATGTAACATTTTGAGTAACTGATGTTGCACTATCACCACTTGCATATGTAATTTCTAAAGCATTTTTAGCATCTAATGCTTTATCAGCATCTGTTGGTCCTTCTAATTCCCATTTAGCATAATAAACTTTATCGTTAACTGTACCACTATTAATTTGTGTAACTGCAGTTCCGTTAAAATTAGGATCAGTATACCAACCTTTGAAGATACTTCCAAGTTTTGTAGGAATAGGTAAAATAATATTTCCTGATTCAATCGTAAATGTAGTTGGGATATCACCAGTAGGTAATTGTCCGCCATTTAAGTGATAAGTAATATTATAAACTTCTTCTATTAATTCTTTTTCTAAATAAGCATATAAATTTAAATTTCCAGTTTGGCCGATATTAATTTCCTCCAATGGGGCACCAGAAAAATCAGGATCAGTATACCAACCAAAGAATAAATAATTTTCTTTTCCGTAGTTTGGTAAGGCTAGGCCTGTTTCAACATTGTATGTTGTTCGGTATTCAACTAATTCATTATCGCCATCATAAAACTTAACCACATAATCAATCGCTTTATAATTAGCAACTAATCTTTCTGCTTCACCAATTGTGTAAGTATCGCCAGAATAAAGTCGATTTTCACCTCTTTGATAATACTCAAATGTATAGCCTTCTTTTTCTACATTATTATGTAAGTTTAATCGGTGACCTACTTTGTATAAGTTACCATTAGTTAAATCAATATAAATACTCATGTTGTAGTTTTTAACTTCATCATAGCGTTCTAATTGTGTAAAGTCGATACCTGGATATTCAGCTAAATATTTTTGGTTAAAGAAATTAACGATTGATAGACTTAAATGTACACCATTAAATAATAGGTTATTGTTATATGTTCCGTTGCCTTTAATCGCTCTAGCTTGATTAGAAACTAACATTATCTCACATTGACTAATCATATAATCTAATAGCCATGACCATTTCTGTTCATAGTTGTTAAAGAACTGATAAAGGTTAGTTGCCGATAAATCTTTATTGGTTGTTTGTTCATCATCAACTAATGGTACTTTTGCTGCATCATAAAAATCTAAATTATCAAAATCGGTATATTGAGCATTAAAGAGTTTATTCCAATCTTTAATAAATTCCTTTTTTAAAGTTTTTGGATTAGTTTCATAAATGGAATCTTTAATCTCAATATCACCATTATCTCTTCTTATAACTCTTTTACGAGTTGTGTTTAGGATTTTATCAGCTGAAACAATATTAGAAATGTCTGCACCATCATTTGCCATCTTTAAAGCGACCGCAGCAACACTTCTAATAATTGGGTTAGCATACTCTTCTACTCCATCTTTATTAACATAAGGGATTACTGTGATAACATCAAAATAACCAATATCAGGAATGCCCGTTAATACTACACTATAAGAGTTATCGCCTTTCACACCTGGAACTATCACCTTATGAACATTTTTATCATTTAAGGAAATAGTATCATTTACTTGTTCAGTGATGGCAGTAATTAAACTAGAAATACTCGCCTCACCAAACACTAAATAAAATCCGTGTTCGTTATTTTTAACTGCTTCATCTAAAACAGCACTAAACATTAATCCTTGTTCGGAGTTAAGACTTTTAATTCTAATTGACGCTCCATCAATTGAATTTATTTAAGTGTCATTTTCGGCTCTAACTATCCTATTCATTCCTAACAATAAGGACGCAAAAAAGACTAGAACTCCTAAAATTATCCATCTAGTTTTTTTCATTTTAAATCACCCTCTTTAATTTATCTTTATAAGTTCAATATAAAAATAATTCAATCTTTACTTACATTATAACATCAAACTTTAAAAAACAAAAAAGCATTATTAAGAAAAAAAAGACCGCATTATAACGCAGTCTTTTAAGCGTCAATATGCATAAGCCATGTTCTGTATCTCTTTAAGAGTCGTAACCATTTATCTCTAGATTCTCTAGCTTCTTTTAAAATTCTTAATTATTTTTAAAGAAGTGCCCCTACCATAATTTGGGTTTCTAGCTTGTGGGGTTTACCCGTTTCACTTAGAAGTTTCCTTCTAACTCGTCTCTGTGGCACTTTAAGGGTTATGCCTAGCAAAGCCTTAGCATAAGAGCCGCCGTTACCAATGGTACCTTAAGTTATTGTTTCCTTAAGCACAATCACTACATGCATCACAGCATGTGCTAGCATGGACTTTCCTAACCAACTAGTGGCTCGGTTACCTTCTATTGACACTTTAATTTTAACAAAATAAATCATTTTGTCAACTATTCTTTGGTAAGTTTTCAACCATTGCGATTAAAAGAATATTTTCATATTCGTGATAATATTCCCAGTACATCATCCCAGCGACTCCTTTTTCAATTACGAACTCTGCCTTTAAGCGAATTGATTCGGGATCTTCGTAAGCGATAAAGATTGTACCTTCATCGTTAATGATATATGGGACTTTTGAGATTTCATCAAAGTATCTTCTTTGATTAGGTTTTGTTAGTTCAAACTTTAATATATCTTCATATAATAAACTGCCAAAATATGTAAAGCTGCTGGAGGTATTAGTTCTTGTCTGTTTAATTCCATAAAAGGGAACACCAACAATTAATTTAGAACTTGGGACTTGATAATTATTGTTAAAAATATTAATTGTATCACTTACTGTTGAATTAGTTCCTGGCATACCTACTTTAAATGTTGCATTATGGTAACTACTTCTAGGATATAAAGCACTTTGGTATAATCCCCCATTTGCGGCCATATGATAAGTCATTAAATTAATATAATCAATATATTTACCTGAGTTTCTCAGGTTATAGTTAGGTCCTTGATATGAACCACCACTTATTGCTGTAGTTACGAGGTGATTAGGATTATTAGCCTTAACTTTTTGATGAACTATTTTCATTAATTCTGTATAGTAAACATCTTCACCAGCCCAAGCCCTAGGTGTCTCCCAGTCGATATCAACACCATCAAAACCATTTTGGTTAATTAACTCAATAATGTTGTTGGCAAAGTTCTCTCTTTTTTCTGCAGTCTTTGAAAACTCTCTCCACTCAGCGCTTGGCCCAACACTCATAATTACATAAACACCCAACTCTTTCGCTTTTGGCATTAAGTATGATTTAACTCTCCCAAAATAAGCAGGGTTAAGAGTCTCGGTAAAATTACCATCAGCATCAGCTAATGCGAAAGCAGCATAAAGTATTTCTTGGTTTTGAAAGTAATAATCATTAACTTTAAAATAATCACGATATATATAACCGCTTCTTATCGGTGCATCTAATGATTTATAACCAGCAACCAGATAAGTATAGTCTTTACATATTTCTCTTTGATAATCTGTTATCTTAACAGTTATTGTTAGTTCTTGTTCGTGATATGGCCTTTTTAAGATGCCATCATTATCAATAATATTGTCAGTGCTTTCATATTGAACATAGAAGGTTTCATCTAATATATAATGATTAAGTGTTAAATTATTAGTAATTAATGTTTCTTCACTTGGCATTACTACATGGTTAAATAAACTCATTGATAAATCATAGTGAGCATATAGTGTAACATCACTATTAGTATACTTCTCTATTTTATAAACTCTTTCAAGCGGATAAAACTCTTCTTTGTACCAGCCAATAAATTCATAATGTTCTTTTTCTATGTTAGTAGGTAATAATATCTCTTCACTATATTTTATTTCATTATTATAAGTAACTTCGCTTCCACCTTTAAAGTCTAATGTAAGTGTGTGAATAGGTTCGTTATAGCGAGCTATGAGTGTAATATTAGACTTAGTTCCTGTTGGGATGGTTGTTACTTCTTCATCATTTAAATACCAACCGATAAACTCACAATTATCTTTTTCTATATTAGTAGGTAAGATAACTTCATCTTCTTCGTTAAAGTATTCATCATAACTAATTAAATTACCACCATTAAAATCTAGCGTTAACTTATATAATTTTAATTCTTTTGCATATAAAGTGATATTACAATTTGTTCCTTTAGTTATGTGTGTAAATGGCTCACCAGCAAATTCAGGATCATTATACCAACCTAAAAACTCATAACCTTCTTTAGCAACATCTGTTGGTAATGTTACTTCTTTTTCTTCATGAAAGAAGATTACATCAGTGCTATTTAAAGATACTAATGTTAGTTTGTGTGCTGGTAGTAACTTACCATAAACTATAATATCTCCTTGTGTAGCTATCGCTATTTTTTCAATTGGCTCATTAAAATCAGCATCTAAATACCAACCTGCTAAGAGATAATTAGTTTTAGTGTAGTCTGGTAAGAAAGTTTCATTAGTAAAATCATAAGATGAAGGTGTTAAAGGTACTTCTTCACCATCAACTATATATGTAATTTTATAAGTTGTATCAATAGTCTCTTCTTTATTAAAACAGGACACTAAAAAGAGTCCTGTTAAAATAAGTAATGATACATAAAAATATCTTTTCATTTATTCTCCCTAAAATTAATTATAGAGCGTCGCGTCTAGATAAGTCTACTCTTCCTCTTTCGTCTATTTTAGTCGCTTTAACTAATATTACATCGCCAAGACTTACAACATCTTCAACTTTTTCAACTTTTTCTTTTGCGAGTCTAGAGATGTGAACTAAGCCTTCAGTTCCTGGCCATAATTCTACGAAAGCACCGTATTTTTCAATTCTAATTACTTTACCTTCATAAACTTTACCAACTTCGACTTCTCTAACGATGTTTAAAATTAACTCTTTCGCTTTTTCTACCCACTCTAATTCTTCATGCATCACAAACACACGACCGTCTTGTTCGATATCAATTTTAACGTTATTGGATTGTTCAATGATGGCGTTAATGTTTTTGCCGCCTGAACCGATAACATCTTTAATCTTTTCTGGGTCAATTGTAAACGAGATTAGTTTAGGAGCGTATTTTGATACTTCAGGTCTTGGTTCTTTAATTACTGTATCCATGTGGTCTAGTAACGCTAGTCTACCTTCTTTTGCTTGTGCGAGAGCTTCAGTTAAGATTTCTTCAGTAATTCCTGCTATCTTAATATCCATTTGGATAGCTGTAATACCTTTTCTTGTACCAGCAACTTTAAAGTCCATATCGCCATAAAAGTCTTCTAAGCCTAAAATATCAGTTAAGATTGTATAACCTTTATCACTCATTACAAGTCCCATAGCAATCCCAGCCACTGGCGCTTTAATCGGTACGCCTGCTGCCATTAAGCTAAGTGAGCCTGCGCAAATACTAGCTTGAGATGATGAACCATTAGATTCTAATACTTCTGATACTACTCTAACTGAGTATGGGAATGTTTCTTCATCAGGCATAACTTGTAAAAGCGCTTTTTCTGCTAATGCTCCGTGACCAATCTCACGTCTACCAGCGCTGCCATAACGACCTGTTGAACCAACGCTAAACTGAGGGAAGTTATAGTGGAACATAAATCTTTTTTCTTCTTCAGTTGGGTCTAGGCCATCAATAATTTGATTTTCTCTTAATGAACCTAATGTAGTAGTACCTAATGCTTGAGTTTGACCTCTTGTAAATAAAGAACTACCATGGGCTCTTGGTAAAAGATCAATTCTACTTGTTAAAGGACGAATATCTTTTGCACCTCTACCATCAGGTCTCAGTTTTTCAACAATAATTAAGTTTCTCACAACTTCTCTTTCAACTTCGTCTAAAACAGTAGTTACTTGGTTCATATATTCGCGTTTAGCTTCAGCGTCATATACTTCTCTACCATCGACTAATTTAAAGAAATGTTTTAATTCGCATTTTTCTTTATAGGCATCTTTAACCGCATTAACTGCATCTTCACGACTTAATTTTTCTTTTGTTTTAACAGCTTTAATTAAGTCTTTTTCAACAGCAGTTCTAACTTCTTTATATAATTCTTTGCTCGCTATAAATAAGTTAGGTTCGCGTTTTTCTTTACCGACTTCTTTTCTAATTTCTTCTTGGAATGCGCAAAGTTTTTTAATCTCTTCAAAAGCGAAATTAAGTGCATCTAGAATGACTTGTTCGCTAACTTCTTTCGCACCAGCTTCAACCATGTTAATGGCATCTTTAGTTCCGGCAACTGTTAATTCTAAATCACTTTCTTTTGCCTCTTCCGCTGAAGGGTTAATGATAAACTTGCCATTAACTCTACCTACTTGAACTCCACCTACTGGTTCAGTAAAAGGAATATCAGAAACGATTAACGCTAAACTTGAACCAAACAATGCTGCCATTTCAGGTGAAGCATTATGATCAGATGATAAGACTGTGTTAATCACTTGAACTTCATCATAATAACCTTCTGGGAATAATGGTCTTAAAGGTCTATCAATTAACCTTGAAGTTAATGTTTCATGTTCAGAAGGTCTACCTTCTCTTCTTAAAAAACCACCAGGGATTTTACCAGCAGCGTAAAGTTTTTCTTGATATAAAACCATTAATGGGAAAAATGAACCAAATGTTTCAGCAATTTCAGCTACTGCAACACTTAAAACTGTGCTGTCGCCATAATTAACTAAAACAGAGCCCGCTGCCTGCTTAGCAACTTCTCCAACTTCAACTACTAGTGGTCTTCCGCCTACGATTGTACTAAATGTTTTTTTCATAATATAAAAACTCCTTCATTTTATATTTTTTTCTATTTCTACTTTATATTATTTCCAACTACTATTATATACTATTTTCTTTACATAGTTAAGAAAAAAAAGATTGTTGAACAATCTTTTTAGCCTCTTAAACCTAACTTTTCAATTAAAGCAGCATAGCGTTTGATATCCTTGTTCTTTAAATATCTTAATAAACGTCTTCTACTTCCAATTTTCTTGTAAAGTCCATAGCGTGAGTGATGATCATGTTTATGAACTTTTAAATGTTCATTTAACTCATTGATTTCATGACTCAATAATGCGATTTGAACCTCAGGCGAGCCTGTGTCCGTTTCATTGATTTTGTAAGCTTCAATGATTGCTTGTTTTTGTTCTTTTGTCATACCTATATCTCCTTATATTCGTTAAACCAAGATTAGGGTCGGTATTCCACTATCCTCGTTTACGTCCTTTCTAATTTTAACACATCAAATTATATTTGCAAGTATTTAATGCTAAAATTTAATAAATTGTTCGACATCCAATATAAATATTGTTGCTCCGCCAATCTTTACTTCGCTTGGAAGATTTTCAAACATCGCAAATTCCTTCTTAATATTTTTAGGAACCTCTTTATTTCTTGCCTGTGAATGTTCTTTAATAATTGCTAATACTTCATCTACTTCTTCATCTTTAGCACCGATAATAAAAGTTCTACTTCTAGTTTTTAAAAAACCACCAGTTGATTCTATTCTCGTTACAACAAAATTTTGTTTTACTAAAGCTGATGAGACCTCGCTTGCATCATCACCAGAAACAATCGCTATAATTAATTTCATTGTTTCACCTCTTCCTATAACATTATAACATAAATTAAAATCGTTTAAATCATTTAATTTAATTTTAAGGAATAAAAGATTTAATCGATTATTTCTTCACCTAAATATTTAGCGATATGTTTAACATCTTTATCGCCTCTACCAGATAAATTTATTACGACTATTTTATCTTTTGAAAGATTTTTAACGAGTTTTATCGCATAAGCTACAGCATGAGCTGATTCAATTGCAGGAATAATACCTTCGGTCTTTGATAAGTATTTAAAGGCCTCGATTGCATCTTCGTTTGTAACTGCCACATATTTAACTCTTTTAATACTTTCTAAATAAGCATGTTCAGGACCAACCCCAGGATAATCTAACCCAGCAGCAATCGAATGTACTTCTTTAATATTACCATCATCATCTAAAAGAACTTTTGTTTTCATCCCATGAAGAAGACCTTTTTTACCAAGACTAATAGCTGCAGAATGTTTATTAGTATTTAAACCTTCCCCGGCAGCTTCAACACCAATTAAGTTAACTTCTTTATTATTGATAAATTCATAAAAAGCTCCAATCGCATTGGAACCGCCACCAACACAAGCAATAATATAATCAGGATTTCTTTTTTCAGAAAGATTAATTTGTGCTTTTATTTCTTTGCCGATAATTTTTTGAAAATCTCTAACCATTGTCGGATATGGGTGTGGACCAACAGCTGAACCGATTAGATAAAAAGAGTTATCTAAATCGTTGTTCCAAGCGATTAAAGCACTATCAACTGCTTCTTTTAATGTTTTTAAACCAAAATCAACACTAACAACATTAGCTCCTAATAATCTCATCTTATAGACATTTAAAGCTTGTTTTTCAATATCGACTGCTCCCATATGAATTTCACATTCCATATTTAAAAGAACTGCCGCAGTTGCTGCTGCAACTCCATGTTGACCTGCTCCAGTTTCCGCTATCAATTTCTTTTTACCCATCTTTTTAGCTAATAATGCTTGACCTAAAACATTATTAATTTTATGAGCGCCTGTATGGTTTAAATCTTCTCTTTTTAAATAGACTTTCGCACCATTTAAATTTTCTGTCATGTTTTTAGCATAATATAATAAACTAGGCCTATTAGCATAATTAAATAATAAATCATTAAACTCTTCGATAAATGATTGATCATTTTTATACTTTAAATAAGCTTTTTCAACTTCTTTAACACCTTTTAAAATAAATTCATCAACATACTGACCACCAAAATCATTAAATTCCATTTTAATCCTCCTTTAAAATAAAAAAATTCGCCTTATAATAAGGACGAATTTACTCGTGGTACCACCTTAATTTAAAAAACAAATGTTTTTCCTCAAATATCAAATACTAATATTTTAATTCTATAACGGGAATTCCCGGCTTAAGCTACTATTTTTCACTTTCGCATCTCTTGAGTCCATTCAGCCTTTATGTATAACTTATTTCCACCAAACATAAGCTCTCTTTATATACTAATTAAAGGATTACTACTCTCAGTCATCAATTTATTATCTTAAAATCATTTTACCTCTTTTAGTTTATTTATGCAACTCTTTTTCTGCTTGAAAAAGTCTTTCACACTCTCTTAAATCATTTTGCATTTGAGAAACTAGTTCTTCTTTACTATTAAATTTTAACTCTGGTCTTAAAAACTTAATAATTTTTATTTTTAAAACTTGATTGTAAATCTCTTTTTCAAAGTTTAAAATATTAACTTCCGCTCGTTTATTTTCAGAATAGTTAATTGTTGGATTATAACCAATATTTAAAGCTCCTCCATAAGAAACACCATCTAAGTCTACAAGACAATAATAAACACCATTTTTCGGTAAAACAAAGTCTTCATAATCTAGGTTTGCTGTAGGAATTCCTAAAGTCCTACCAACTTTATCACCGTGAATTACTTTTCCTTCTATTTCATAATACCGGCCTAAAAGCTTTTTAGCTTTTTCTATTTCACCAGAATAAACTAAATCTTTAATATATGTTGAAGAGACTCTTGTATTATTGATTAAAACATCATCAACAACTTCAACTAAAAAGTGTTTCTTTAAATCTTCAATCGTT
>DUNK01000020.1 GCA_012839355.1 Acholeplasma sp. | reverse complement strand
GTCTGACTAGTCTCATAATTAGTTCTACGATCTTTAACCATTTGATAAGGATGGAAAACATAACTCCTAATTTGCGAACCCCAAGCAATGGCTTTTAATTCAAAGAGCAGATTAATTCAACTCCAAGAAAAAGAAAAGAGCGAAGAACTCGCATCCTTAAAAGGTGAATTAAAAGCCATCGCTTGGGGTTCGCAAATTAGAAGTTATGTTTTCCATCCTTATCAAATGGTTAAAGATCATAGAACTAATTATGAGACTAGTCAGACAGATGATGTAATGGATGGAGATTTAGATGCATTTATAGACGCATATTTACGGCAGGTGGGACATGACAAATAAAAAAGATTTTATTATTCAAAATATTTTAATTACAGTAGGGACAATTTTCTTACATGTAGGATTTTATTTCTTTTTTACACCTAACAATATAGTTACTGGTGGAGTTACTGGAACGGCAATTATTTTAAAACATTTTAACATTCCGTTATCATTAACTGTATTAGTGCTAAATATTATTTTCCTAATTATAGGATTTATTGTGTTAGGCCCAAAATATGGAATTAAGACAATTTATTCTTCTTTAATAGGACCAGCGATAATATTTATTTTTGAAAAAACTATTCCACCAACTTTTTTCATTGATAAATTAACAGAAACACCACTTTTAATATCAACGCTATTAGGTTCGCTACTTACAGGTTTTGGCTTAGGTATCGTTTTCCGTAACGGTGGGTCAACGGGTGGAATTGACATTCTCCAAAATATTTTATATGAGAAACTTCATATGGGTTATCAAACTGTGTTCATCTTAACTGACGGAGCGATTGTTTTAGCGGGTTTGATTGTTTTTAAGGATTTAGAACTATTTTTATATGCGATTGGTGCGGTAATATTATTCTCAACAATCATTGCGAATGTCTCAATTGCCGGTCGCGCAGGACACACACTTTTTATTGTTACAGAAAAGTATGATAAGATTAAAGCGGCAATTCATGAAAAACTAGAAAGAGGAACGACAATTACTGATGTTATGGGTGGATACTCTAACAAAGTTAGAAAACTCGTTATATGTGTTATTAATAAAAGACAGTTAAATTATGCAAGATATTTGATTAATGAAGTAGATCCTGATGCATTTACATTTATTGTCCAAACCAAGGAGGCGGTTGGTCTTGGCTTTTCGCGACATTAGAAGAACTATAATTGTATTTCTAACTATTTTATTTAGTTTTAGTCTTTTTGGCTGCATTAATATTACTTATGCACCATTAGAACCACCAGTAGTTAGAGAAACAGAAAAAATTAATAAAGTATATGAATTATTAACGGATCATTACTATGGAGTTTTAGACCTTAATCTTGAAGAAATAAATACCGTTAACGAACTATTATCATATACAGATCCTTATACAAGAATATATACTAGCGGTTCAATGTCAATTGAAAAAGGAGAAACATATGATGGTTTGGGAATTACAACTACTGATGATGAAAAAGGCATTTTAATAATTAATGTTAATATAAATAGTTATTATGATAGGGTTTTTCCTGGCGATATTATTACGAAGATAGATGATATTAATTTAGAAGGTCTAGATTATCATGATAAAGCCGTACACTTAAAAAAAGAGTTAGGAACAGAATTAACTTTAACGATTAATCGGATGGGTGAAGAAATAACGGAAGTTCTTGAAATCATAGAAATACCTTTTAATAGCGTTGTTTATAATAAATATGGTAATGTTGGTTATATAAGAATAAACCGTTTTAGCCTTACTACTTTTGACTGTTTTAATGATGCTTTAACAAATTTAGAAGAGTTAGGCATAGAAGGTTTAGTTATTGATGTTAGAGATAATGGTGGCGGTTATTTAGGTGCCGTTTATAATATTTTAAAATTATTTTTAGATGGGGATGAACCTCTTTTTTATACATATAGACCACGAGAGAATGAATACACTGATTATATGCCTAGTGAAGGTGCAACACGCAAACCATATCCAATCGCAATTCTAACAAATCAAAATAGTGCGAGTGCATCAGAGATGTTATCTGGTGTTATGCAAAAACATGGTTATTCAATAATTGGTGAGAGAACATACGGAAAAGATGTCTATCAAGTTGGACTTGAATTACCAGCAATGTTTGGCGAAAATAAGGTTTTAAATATAACTAAAGGTTATTGGCTTTTAAATAGAAATGAAAGTGTAAACGGAGGAATATATCCTGATTTATTTATTTACGATTCTAAAATTAATAGAATAGTTCAGCCTGTACTAAAAGAAGAATATAAAATCGGTCAAGTTAGTTCATATATTGGCGTCTATCAATATTTAGTTAGTTTAACTGTTGCAGGCAATTATATCCCAACTTTCTTAAATGAAGAGTTTAGTTTAATGATAAAAGAGTATCAAAGAAACAATGATTTACCAGAGACTGGTATTTTAGATGAAGAAACTCAAAAGAGTTTAATAATTGATTACGCAGAAATCAAAAATGCTGGGTTATACGATACACTTTTAGATGAAGCATTAGAATACATGGAAACAGTGATTAATGAAAATAGATGATATTAAAAAAACTAAATATGGGTATAATGTATATAGTGGTGAATTAAAGGTAAATATTGAGATTTCAGTTTTTAATGAGCATAAACTGAAGAAAGATTTAGTTCTAACAGACAAAAAATGGCAAGAAATCTTAAAAGATAATAAAAGAGAATTTATTAAAAGAAAATCTTTATTGTATCTAAGTAGAAGAAGATCAACAAAAGAATTTATTTCATATCTAATAAAATTAGGTTCAGAAAAAGAACTAACGAAAACTTTAGTTAAAGATTATACAAATAAAGGTTATTTGGATGATTATTTGTATGCAGAAGCAGTAATAAAAAAAGAAAAAAACAGATATGGTAAAAATAAAATAAGAGAGATTTTAATTAATAAAGGTATTAATAAGGAAATTATTGATAGTTTATTAATAAATCATCTTGATGAAAATTTAGAAGAACAAATTATCTCTGCTTGTAAGAATGTAAAAGCGAAAAACTATAAAGATGCAAGTAATAAACTAACTCGTTCATTTATGAATAAAGGTTATGAGTTAAACGAAATTAAAGAATATTTGCATAAACATTTAGATAGAAATAAGTTTAATGAAGAAGAAACGATTAAAAAAGAGTACTTATTAGCTTTAAAGAGATATCAAAAAAAATATGAAGGAGCACAATTAAACTTAAAGATTAGGTTGTATCTATATAATAAAGGGTTTAATAAAACAACAATAGATAAAGTAATGGGAGAGTGATTAGATGTATAAGATAAGTAAAGAAGATGCATATTTTTTCACTAACGGAAAGCTTTTCGATGCGAAAAGAATTTTTGGTTCGTTTTTAAATAGAAATGCTGAAGGTGTAATTGAATCAACGCGCTTTACTGTTTATGCACCAAACGCTAAACATGTTTCAGTTATTGGTGATTTTAATGATTGGAGCATTTATGCGCACGCTCTAACTAAGATTGATGATTTAGGCGTTTGGAGTGTTACTATTCCTTGGAATTTAGAGTGGGCTACTTATAAGTACTTTATTGATACAGGTAGTGAAACACTTTATAAAGCAGATCCATATGCGACTTTCGCTGAAGAAAGACCAGGAACATCATCAAAGGTATATGACATTGATGGTTATCAATGGAATGATCATGATTGGCAATATAGTAAGGGTAAAGTTTATGATAAGCCAATGGCTATTTATGAACTTCACTTAGGTTCATGGAGAAGAAGATATGGTCAATTTGTTAAATATAATGAAATAGTAGATGAATTAATCCAACACATTAAAGAACAAAACTTTACACATGTTGAATTGATGCCTGTTTATGAACACCCGCTTGATGATAGTTGGGGTTATCAAGGAACAGGTTATTTTGCAGCAACGAGTAGGTTTGGTGTACCAAAAGATTTAATGTATATGATTGATAGATTACACCAAGAAAATATTGGTGTGTTACTTGACTGGGTACCAGGCCATATTTGCAGAGACGCACATGGATTATATTTCTTTGATGGTACACCACTATTTGAACATGATGAAGAATGGAAAAGAGAAAATAAAGTTTGGGGGACAGCTAACTTAGATTTGTCAAAAGGAACAACAAGAAGTTTCTTAATTTCTAATGCGTTATTTTGGATGGAATATTTCCACATTGATGGTTTTAGAATTGATGCGGTTGCCAACTTGATTTATTATTTAGGAGACTTAAGAAATGGAGTAAATGAAGGAGCATTACATTTCTTAAGAGAATTATCTACACAAATATTTAAAAAGGATGATAGAGTCTTATTAATGGCAGAAGATTCAACAGCCTACCCTGGTGTAACCAAACCTGTAAGTGCTGGTGGTTTAGGTTTCAATTATAAATGGAATATGGGTTTTATGAATGATGTTTTAAAATATTTTAAGAAAGACCCAATCTATCGCAAGTGGCATCACAACAATATCACATTTGGGCTAACCTATGCGTTTTCCGAACAGTTCATTTTACCTTTCTCACATGATGAAGTTGTGCATGGTAAGGGTACATTGCTGACAAAGATGAGTGGTGATTACTGGCAAAAATTTGCGAACTATAAAACGCTAATTGGGCTTTGGATTACACACCCAGGAAAGAAACTTTTATTCATGGGTCAAGAGTTCGCACAGTTTTCAGAATGGGACCATAATGATAGTTTAGATTGGAATTTATTTGAGTATGAATCACATAGAACTGCTAACCGTTTTGTAAGAGATATGTTAGACCTTTATAAAAACTCAAAAGAACTATACGAACAAGATCATGATCCAAAAGGATTTATGTGGATTGATCCAAACAATAAAGCACAATCAATTTTCTCTTATTGTAGGTTTGCTAGAGATGGATCTTTCTATGTAGTAGTTTTAAATATGACACCACTTGCTCATCATAATTATGAGTTAGGAGTTCCGCAAAAAGGAACTTATGTAGAAGTAATTAATAGTGATAGAGATATCTATGGTGGTTCAAATCAGTATAATGGTGCGAGACTATTTACATATGATGGTAAGCGTCACAATCAAGAGCAGTATATCAAAATGTTGATAGCTCCACTTTCTGTGACAATTTTAAAACTTGAAAAATAATTTAAAAAAAGTGATAAAAAAGCACTATTATATGATATAATGGATAGTGATTTTTAATAAAGAGGAGTAAATATGAATTTATTTAAAAATAAAGAGACATTTATTAAACACTTTAAAAATGAAGTAGAAACAACTTATGCTATACCATTTGAGAAATCTAATAGTTATCAACAATATGTTGCGTTAGGTAAAATGGTTAAAAGTCACGTAACTAAAGATTGGATTTTAACAGAAGAAAAACAAAAAGATAAACGACAAGTTTATTATTTTTCAATGGAATTCTTAATGGGAAGAATGATTACTAATAACTTAATGAACGCAGGCATTTATGATTTAGTAAAAGAAGCGTTTAACGAATTAGGTTTAGACATAAATGAAATTGAACATCGTGAATCAGACCCAGGTTTAGGTAATGGTGGTTTAGGACGCTTAGCGGCATGTTTCTTAGATTCTGCTGCGGCTTTAGGCTTACCGATGCATGGAAACTGTCTTCGTTACCGCTATGGTTTTTTTAGACAAGCGATTGAAAACGGATATCAAGTTGAATATCCTGATAACTGGCTAAGAGATATTCACGTTTGGGAAATTAGAAGACCAGAAGAAGCTGTTGAAGTACCTTTTTATGGTTATATTGAAGTTAAGATGGATAACAATGGCCGCTTACAAGTTTCGCATAAAGATGCTGAATATGTAAAAGCTGTTCCTTATGATGTACCAATTGTTGGTTATGATAATAATGTTATAAACCATTTAAGACTTTGGAATACTGAACCATCTGATAAAACTCAAAACTTAGGTGGGACATTTGAATATCATAAGAAGATTCGTCAAATCTCTGAGATGTTATATCCGGATGACCATACTGATGAAGGTAAAATCTTAAGACTTAAACAACAATACTTGTTTAGTTCGGCTGGTGTTGTTAGTATTTTAAGAAAACACAAAGAAGAACACGGAACACTAGATAACTTAGCAGATTATGTTGTCTTCCATATTAACGATACACACCCAACATTAATTATCCCTGAATTAATGAGAATATTAGTTGATGAAGAAGGATTATTATGGGAAGAAGCTTGGGAGATTACTAGAAACTGTGTTGCTTATACAAACCACACAATTTTAGCAGAAGCATTAGAAAAATGGCCAATAAGATTATTTCAACCATTATTGCCAAGAATTTATACGATTACTGAAGAGATTCATCGTCGTTTTGAAATTGAACTGAAAGAAACTTATGGTGAACATTCACCAAAAGTTAATAATATGGCGATTATTAAAGATGGTTTAATTCATATGGCTAATTTAGCAATTGTTGGATCATTTAGTGTTAATGGAGTTGCGAAACTCCACACTGAGATTTTAAAAGATATTACGATGCATGATTTCCATGTTCATTATCCAAATAAATTTAACAATAAAACAAACGGAATTACTCATCGTAGATGGCTTTTACAATCAAACCCTGAACTTGTAAAACTTCTTGATGAGACGATAGGTAGTGGCTGGATTACTAATCCACCAGAGTTAGAAAAACTATTAAAATATCAAGATGATAAAAAGTTTAAAATAAAATATCAAGCAATGAAACAAGCAAGAAAGGTTGCCTTAGCTGAGAGAATAGAAAAAGAAAGTGGAATTAAATTAAATCCAAATAGTATCTTTGATATTCACGTAAAAAGATTACATGAATACAAACGTCAATTATTAAATGCGTTACATATCATGTATCTTTATAATGAACTGAAAGAAAACCCTGAGTTTAGAAACAACTTCCATCCACAATCTTTTATCTTTGGAGCGAAAAGTGCACCGACATATTACTTTGCGAAAAAAATTATTAAGTTAATTAATACAATTGCTGATAAAGTAAATAATGATGAAGAGACAAATGAATATTTAAAAGTAGTCTTCGTTGAAAACTACAATGTTACTTACGCAGAATTAATTATGCCAGCAGCAGATATTAGTGAACAAATATCAACTGCGTCAAAAGAGGCAAGTGGTACTGGTAATATGAAGTTTATGATGAACGGAGCTTTAACGTTAGGAACGCTTGATGGGGCGAATGTTGAGATTAATGAACTCGTTGGTTATGAAAATATGTTCGTGTTTGGTTTAAGTGCTGAAGAAGTAACAACTTATGAAAAGAACTTAAATTATGTTCCTTACGAAGAATATAACAATAACCCTAAACTTAAAAAGGTTATTGATCAATTAACGAATGGATTTTTTGAAAAAGTTCCAGCAAATGAATTTTTAGAAATAAGAGATTCGTTATTACATCGTGATCAATACTTTGTCTTAAAAGACTTTAATTCATATGCGAAAAAACAAGCAGAAGCTAATGAATTATACAAAAATCAAGACAAGTGGGTTACAAAAACAATCATTAATACAGCTAAATCAGGTTTCTTTTCAACAGATAGAACAATCGAAGACTATAATAATGATATTTGGCACTTAGAAAAAACAAAATAATCACTAGATAAAAAGAAAAATCGTTGCAAAACGATTTTTTTATTTTAAATATTCTTTTAAATATTTTATTACGCCATCTTCATCGTTAGTATGAGTTGTAACTGCATCTTTAACGGAGTCTAAGTTTTTGCTGCCATTAATCATTTTAACGCCATGGCCGCTCATTTCTAAGAGTTCAACATCGTTTTCACCATCACCAAAGCTTATTGTCTCTTCATTTTTAAAGTTGTAATAATCTCTAACGATATTTACGGCACTACCTTTGCTGTAACCTTTTGGATATACTTCATAAATTGAGTATAATTCATCATCATAATAGTGGCGATGATCAAGATCTTTTAAGTTTTTTTCAATGTAAGTTTCAAACTCTTTTTTAAAACCTACATTTAAGACGACAAGTGAGTTTGATGTTTCGGGAAAACTTGGATCATCTAGTGGTCCTTCATAAATTTTTGTATCAGCATTTAAGTGATAATAAAACTTAACCTCTGGTAAATAATTATATATATAAAGTTCATTGTTAATGCTATAAAACATAGTAACAATATTATCTTTAGCGTAGTTAAAGAGTTCATCAAAACTAGCTTTTGGCATAGTAGCTTCAAAAGACTTAAACGAATCATCATTTGGATGATAAATACCAGCTCCGTTATGGAATATTAATGGTGTGTCTAAGCCTAACTCATCATAAAACATCCTACATCCACGATAAGGTCTGCCTGTAGCGATAACGATTTTATGTCCATCATTTATAAGTTTTTTTAAATAAGATTTAGATGAGGTACTAATTTTTGATGAATTATTTAAGAGCGTACCATCTAAATCGATTGTTATTAAATATTTTTTCATTCTTTCACCATTACAAATTATCACATATAAAAGCCATTTTTTCAAGAAAACAAGTTTTGGAAATTATCTATTATACATGGTATAATGAATAATGTTAAAGGAAGTGAATTAATGTTATTAAACATTGATATCTCAAAATTATTAGATTGGCGCTATTTATTAGTGTTTGGGATAGGGACAGCCATTGGCTTCTTTTTAGTGTTGCTAATTTATTTATATTCTGCAACATCTTCTAGAAGAAAAAGAAGAGTATATAAAAGAAATCCAGTTGAGATTGATGAGATAGAAATTGAAAACTTAATTAAAGATGCGCAGGAGCGCTTTAAGGATAAAGAAGAAAGAAAAAAACTTGGGATGGGTAAGCAATTTTACTTAGTTAATAGGGATTTAACTACTAATATTGCTGAAAAGTATTATCCAACAAGTAAGTATCCTACATGGGAATTAACGATTGAGGAATCTTTAGAGTTAATTAATTATATTTCAGATAGGCTTAATCAACTATTTAAAGATATTAAGGTGTTAGTTTTAATAAAAAGAAAGACAGTAGCCGATTTGATTAGTAAGTTTGATCATACTGATGATAAGAAAGAAACTAAAAGAGCTATTAGAATTGTTACTGATTGGGTGAAAAAAAATACTATTGATAGAGTAATAGGAATAGTATTAGTTAAAGTAGCTTTGGTAAGTATCGGTATTGTTGGCGAAGAAACATACAAAATTTACTCAAAGAGTGTCTTTATGGATCCGGAAGATTTAAGTGTTGATATTGATCAACTTTATAAAGATTTAGGTATTGATGCTTAACAATAATTAGAGATTTAGTATTCTATACTAACTCAGTTGGATATCTTAAAATATAAATGATATAATTTTATTAAGGGAAGTGGATTAGTGTTTTACGCATTTGATATTTCATCACTATTTGATTGGAAATATTTAATAGTATTTATAACAGGGATAGCATTTGGCTTTATTTTTATGATGCTAGTATATTTATACTCAGTCATCGCTTCACTTAGAAAGATGAAGAAAAACAAGAAAAAAGCTGTTGATATTGATGAAATAGAAATTGAAATGCTAATTAAAGATGCGCAAAAGCAGTTCAAGAACAAGAAAAAAAGAAAAGAAATTGGCTTACTTCCATATTTTAAACAAGTTAACGATGAGTTAGTAAAAGACATTGCGAAAAAGTATTATCCAACGAGCAAATATCCGCTTCTTGAATTAACTGTTGAAGAAACTTTAGAGTTAATGAATTATATTAGTGAAAGAATTAATGATTTTTTAAGTGCACGAATACTTGCCCCACTTAAAAGACGAACACTCGCGCAAATTAGAAGTATTTATGATGTTAAAGTTAAGGTTGAAGAGACAAAGATTGTGCAAATGGGGAAAAAAGTTGGCGCGAAAAGAATCGGTCAAGCAGTTTTAGGTGTTATAAATGTTTTAAACCCTGCCTACTGGGTGAAAAAAGTTACGGTTGATAGATTGTATGATATTATTATTGTAAAAATATGTTTAGCGAGTATCGGTATCGTAGGTGAAGAAAGCTATAAGATTTATTCTAAGAGTGTCTTTAGAGACCCTGCTGATTTAGATATTGACACCGAAGAGTTGAAAGACTTAATTATTGATGAATTAGGAGAGATAGAATGAGTTTGTTTAATCGAAAAGCAAAAACTGAACCGATTAAAAGAGAAGAGAAATTCTCTATTTTTCAGTTTGTAAAAGTGGAAGGTTTGAGAACGGATAAAAAGGAAAAATTTGTCCCAACAGAGTTTATTTCTCCGATTTTTGGAACTGCCGTTAAAGATGAGACGGTTGCGCCATACGTTAATGTTAATACAGGTGATAAAGTTAAACAATATGACTTTATTAGAAACAAACCAAAAGGCGATATGACAACTTATGAAGAGTTTCGTTCTATAATGTTAACACATGAATCAAGAAAAGAGATTTATGGTGATGATGTTATTATTGATAAAGATAGAAAATATGTTGACCCAAGAACAATTAAAGAAGAACTAAAGGTTCCTTATACAGGTAAAGAACAAGAAGAAACATTTGCGGATGTTTTAGGTAATTATGAAAGAGAATATCGTGAAGTTGAAATTAAAGAACCAGCATTTATTAAGCAAGATCCTATTTCTGAACCAATATATGAAGAACCTGTTAGAAAACCAGTAGTTCATAATGTGCCAACTTATGAACCAAAACCTGAACCAGTTGATCTTTATGAGCCTGAAAGATATCAAGAAGGACCTAGAGTTACAGAACCATTAAGACAACCAGAAAGAATGTTTGTTGAACCTGAACAACCAAGATTTGAGAGAGAACCGGTTAGAGAAACAAGAAAAGAATATGTTTTCCCATCACCAGAGATGTTTTCTAAAGTTGATCGTGATCAATATTCAAGACCAGAATGGTTAATTGAACAAGAAGATGCGATTAATAGAACTTTAACTGAGTTTAATGTTGATGGTAAGGTTAAAAATATCGTTAAAGGACCTACGGTTACTCGTCACGAGATTGAGTTAGAGCCTGGAATAGATGTTAGTGCGGTTGTTAGAAGAGAAGCTAACTTAAAGATGAATTTGGCGGCTGAAACAATTAGAATTGAAGCGCCAATTCCTGGTAAACCATATATCGGTATAGAAGTTCCTAACAAAGAACCAGAAATAGTTGCGTTCGGTAATGTAGTTAGTGATGCTAAGTTTTTAGAATCCAAAAAACCATTAATGATTGCGTTAGGTGTTGATATTGATGGTGAAAATATCTTTGCTGATATTCAAAAGATGCCACATGCATTAATCGGTGGTGCGACTAATAGTGGTAAATCTGTTTGTATAAATACGATAATTATGAGTTTATTAATGAAAAACCATCCAGATGATTTAAAATTTATTTTAATTGACCCAAAAATGGTTGAGTTAACTTTTTATAAAGATTTACCTCACTTAGCAACTCCGGTTATTACTGATGCTAAAAAAGCCGCAACAGCATTAACTTGGGCAGTTGACGAGATGGAAAAACGCTTTTTAACATTTGCAGAAACTAGAGTTAGAGATTTAGATTCATATAATGAAAAAGCGAAAACTGATCGCAGTTTAAAGAAAATGCCAATAATCGTTATCGTTATCGATGAGTTAGCAGATTTAATGATGGCAAGCGGACAAGAAGTTGAAGCCTCAATTCAAAGATTAACTCAAAAAGCAAGAGCGGCGGGGATTCACTTATTAGTTGCAACTCAAAGACCGACAACAGATGTTGTTAAAGGAACAATTAAAGCAAACATTCCAACAAGAATGGCATTTAGAGTTGCGCAAATTACCGATTCAATTACAATTTTAGACTCAGCAGGTGCTGACCAACTTTTAGGTAGAGGAGATATGTTACTTAAACTTGTTAGTAGACCAATTCGTTTACAAGGAGCATACTTAAAAGATAGTGAGATTGAAGATGTAACTAACTTTATTAAATCACAAATGGAACCAGATTATTTAATTGATTTTCCACAGTTAGAAACATTTAAACAAAATAAAGAAATGGAAGAAGCTGACAATTTACTAGTTCCAATAACAGAGTATGTTGTGAGAGAACAATCAGCTTCAATGAATAAAATTCAAACAGTCTTTGAGATTGGTTTTAACCGTGCTCAAAGAATAATGGAAATATTAGAAGAACGAGGCATCGTATCTGCAAGTGAAGGAACGAAAGCTCGTAAAGTTTTAGTAACGCCTGAAGAAATGGGGTTA
Organism: Acholeplasma sp.; assembly: GCA_012839355.1. GTDB lineage: Bacteria > Bacillota_I > Bacilli_A > Acholeplasmatales > UBA5453 > UBA5453. Next base: position 4,491 of record DUNK01000020.1, on the reverse strand, counting down.
GATTGATGAACTTTACTAACAAAGAAATTGAATATGATTTTTCAGTTTCTAGTGAAGATAGAACTTCCGCAACAACAAACAAGAAAAAAGTGATTAAAAAACTTAAAATCGCTTTTTTTCTCTTGTTGGCTTTATTACTATTAACTTATTATTTTTTAGTTACTGGCGGTGGAAGATTTTCTAGTTTTTATACTAAGGTTATCTTCACTGGCATTTTACTAGTAGCATTTTTATTAACGTTTGTAGTACTATATATTCATTTAAATGCTGATGTTAAATTAAAACACTTCTTAAACTATTTTAAGTTTTATGATATTATTCAGTTTTTATTATTAACTATTTTTATTATTGTATTCTTGCAGATTTTTATCTTTAAAACAGCATCAATATCAGGCTCATCAATGGACCCAACATTAAAACATGGTGATGAAGTGTTTATTCTTCAATGGGTAAATAAATATAAAAATAATGATATTGTGGTAATTGATGCGACAAGATATTCTTCTGGGAATCAAATGGATTTAGCAGAAAAGCACTATTATATTAAAAGAATTAGGGGTTTACCTGGAGATGTATTAAGTCTTAAACAGGTAAACTCAACAAATACTTATGAAATAGAAATCAATGGTGTAAGTTTGAAAAATGTTGATGGTGAAGCGATTACTGTTAAAGAAGAAAGTGTCCACTATCAAAACCTAGAAAGAATGGCTGGAAAAATACCTGAAGGATTTTATTTCTTGTTGGGCGATGGGACAAACTCAAGAGATTCAAAGAGTTTTGGGTTTGTTGATGGTGATGATATCTTAGGAACAGTTAATTTCCGCGTTTGGAAGAAGTTTGGGGTAGTAAGATGATTCAATGGTATCCTGGACATATGGCAAAGGCCAAAAGAGAAATAAACGAAGTCCTTAAACAAGCAGATATAATTTATTTAGTTTTAGATGCGAGAGCCCCTAGAAGTTCAATCAATCCTGATTTAATTAGTTTAGCTCAAAATAAACAAGTACTATATATTTATAATAAGAGTAGCTTAGCAGATTTAAGAAGATTAAATGAAACTATTAAAGAAGATAAGATAGAAAATTATTTAATTGTTGATGCAATTAATAAAACAAACATTAAAGATATAATAACTAAAACTAATAATCTATTAAGAGAGTATATTAATAGACAAAAAGAAAAAGGCTATAAAAATGTAATGGTTAGAGCCTTAGTTATTGGCGTGCCTAATGTTGGCAAATCATCTTTGATCAATGCTTTAGCAGGAAAAAGAGTAGCATCAACTAACAAACTTCCTGGTCACACAAAACATTTAAAATGGATTAATATTTCCGAACAAGTTTATCTCCTTGATAGTCCGGGTGTTTTGTGGCCAAAGTTTGATAGTGATGAGGTTAGTTATAATTTAGCTTTAACTGGTGCAATAAAAGAAGAATTGTTGCCAAAGGAGAAACTTTCAAATTATTGTTATAGGGTATTAAATGAGAAATATCCTAATATGATTAAGTCTTTCTATAATATAGATATAGAGGATAGCAATATGTTCTTTTTAGAGTTAGGAAAAATAAGAGGTTACTTACTTGAAAATAACGAAGTTAATATCAATCAGGCAAGAACACAGTTTTTAAATGATGTTAAAAGTGGGAATATAGGAGCGATCTGTTTTGATTGATATATATAAATATGAAAAAGAATTAAAACTTAAAGGTTATAAACTTATTTGTGGAACTGATGAGGCGGGAAGAGGGCCGATTGCTGGACCTGTTGTTGCGGCAGCAGTTATTTTAGATGAGCATAAGAAGATTGATGGTCTTAATGATTCTAAAAAACTAACAGCGACTAAGAGAGATAAACTCTACGCTGAAATAAATGAAAAAGCATTAGCTGTAGGTATTAGTGTTGTTGAAGCAGAAGAGATAGATGAAATTAATATATTAGAAGCATCGCGAAAAGCGATGGCTCTTGCGATAGAAAATTTAAAAGTTAAACCAGACTATATATTATCTGATTATATGGATTTGAGTATTTATACGGAGATTCCTTTTTTAAGTTTAACAAATGGTGATAACTTATCAGCATCAATTGCAGCAGCAAGTATTATCGCAAAAGTAAAAAGGGATTACTTGATGGTAGAATATAGTAAGAAATATGAAGGTTATGGTTTTGAGGAACATAAAGGTTATCCAACTAAAAAACATTTAAAGTTGATAGAAGAAAAAGGCTTAACACCTATTCATAGAAAATCATATAAACCAGTTAAAAAATATCTTTAAATAAAAAAAATATATTAATAATATATAAGGAAAACGGCACAGTTTAAACGCTTGACAACGCCTTAAACAATTAATATAATTCAAGTTAAGGAAGTGTTACGGATGAGTAAATTAATTATTGTTGAGTCACCAACAAAAGCAAACACAATCAAACGATATTTAAGTAATGACTATAAGGTTATTGCTTCTGTTGGGCATGTTCGTGACCTTGCGACAAGTGGTAAGGGTGGTTATGGAGTAAATTTAGAGAAAGACTTTGAACCAACTTATAAAATAATCCCCAATAAATATAAAGTAGTTAATCAAATTAAAAAAGAAGCAAAAAATCGTGAAGTTATAATCGCAACAGACCCAGACAGAGAAGGAGAAGCGATTGCTTGGCATATTGCAGAGATATTAAAATTAGATCCAAAAGATAATATTAGAATTAGATTTAATGAGATAACGAAAAAAGCAGTGTTAGAAGCATTAGAAAAACCTGAACCAATTGATATGAATTTAGTTTTAAGTCAAGAGACAAGAAAAACATTAGATAGAATTATTGGTTTTGATTTATCAAAGTTAGTTCAAAGAAAGTTATATTCAACTAGTGCTGGTCGTGTTCAAAGTGCAACTTTAAGAATGATTTATGAACGTGAATTAGAGATTAGAGCGTTTAAAGAAGAAGCATATTATCTAGTCTTTGCGGACTTTAAAGATTTTAAAGCTGCTTATGAGAAAAACGGTGTTAATCAAAAAGATAAGGATTTAGCACTTAAAGTGGTTGAAAAAGCAGGAAAAGATTTTATTGTAAAAGAGATAATAACAGAAGAAACCGAAAGATTTTCAAGTTTCCCATATACAACCTCTAAACTGCAACAGGATGGGATTAGAAAATTATCTATGAGTGCTACATATGTTATGAGTACTGCCCAAAAACTTTATGAAGGTGTACAAATTGGTGATGAAGTTATCGGTTTAATTACATACATGCGTACAGATTCAACTGATATAAGTCCTTTGTTTGTTGCTGAGACGAAAAAGTTTATTGAGAAAAACTATGGTAAAGAATATGTAGGAATTAAACGAAAATCTAAGAAGAGTAAAGCAGCTCAAGAAGCTCATGAAGCAATTCGTCCAACAGATATTAATTTAACACCAGAAAAAGTTAAACCATATTTAAAGAATAATGAATATAGACTATATAGAATGATTTATAATACTGCTTTAGCATCATTAATGAAAGCGGGAGTTGATGAAGTTAAAAAGGTGACATTTGCTGCAAATGGTTATCTCTTTAAAAACAACTTCACAAGACCAACATTTTTAGGTTATAGAATCTTATATCAAGATGAAGAAGTATTAGAAAATGAAAACTTCTCATATAGCGTTGGTGAAGTGTTAAAAGCTAAAAAAGTTTATTACGAAGAAAAGTTTACTCAACCACCAAGTCGTTATACTGAAGCAACATTAATTGCTGAGATGGAAAAAGAAGGGATTGGTAGACCATCAACATACTCTGAAACTACGAAAAAGATTGTTGATGTAGGGTATGTGTTTAAGGAAAAAGGTTATTTTAAACCAACCGAACAAGGTGAGTTAACAGCGAAAAATCTAATAGAGTATTTTGATAATTTAATTAATACAAAATATACATCATTAATGGAAGAACAGTTAGATAGTATCGCCTTAGGCGAAGAAGATAAAGTTAAAGTTTTAACAGATTTCTACAAGAGGTTTAATCCTTTATTAGAAGATGCACACGATAAAATGCCATTTCAAAGAATAGTTAAGGAAATAATAGAAGTTGGCGAAGAATGTCCTTTATGTGGCAAACCACTAGTTTATAGATATAATAGGAAAAATGAAAGATTTATTGGTTGTAGTGGATTTTCAGACAAACCGCGTTGTAAATATACGAGAAGTATTGAAGAATAAGCAAGGGAAGTAGCCTTGCTTATTTTTTTAATGAAAAAGATTAATTATATATGTTATAATAATTGATAGTGTAAAAAGATAAAGAATAATGAATATAGAGATATTAATAGAGGTGAATTATGGGTTTTTTTAGAAGACTATTAGGTCGTAAAAAGAAAAAGGATGCTAAATATAGTTTAGGTTTACATCAATCAAGAGAAGCATTAGGATCGCTAAAAAGAGTTTTAGATAAAAGCGATAATATTAATGAAGACTTATATATGGAAATTGAAGAGATATTAATTGGTGCTGATATTGGTGT
>DUNK01000019.1 GCA_012839355.1 Acholeplasma sp. | reverse complement strand
GGGAGAAAAATGAGCAGAAGATTAAAAAAGATTACACTAGTTTTAATATTAAGTGTATTTTTGTTTGTGCTTAGTGGTTGTGATTTAATAAATAATCTTATTAATAATATTTCAGGAAACAATAATACACAACCACCGGTTGAAGAAGTTATTGAACTAGCGAAAGTAACGTTTGATTATAACTTAGAGGATTACGAGAACTTTTCTATATCTATTAAGAAAGGCGAAAGAATTTACGAACCGATAGAGCCTATTATTTCAGGTTATATATTTAGAGGTTGGTATTTAAATAGCACACCTTATAATTTTCAAAATGTCATTAATAATGATACTACTATTGTTGCTTCGTGGGAAATAGGAGATCCGAATCCACCTCTAGAAGAAAATGTTTTAGTAACATATAACTATAATATGCCAGGGATTAATTTGGCTGTTATCAAGGTTAATAAAGGCTCAAAAACAATTGAACCTTTAGCACCAGAAAGAATTAATTATAGATTCCTTGGTTGGTATTTAAATAATGAATTATTTGACTTTGATACAAATTTAAATGATTCAATTACTCTAAAAGCTGAATGGGTAGAAGAGATAATTGAGCCTGTTGTTCCTGATGTTAGTGTTTCGTTTGACTTTGACAATGGAACAAGTCCAATTAGTATAAAAATTGAATCAGGCACTAAGGTTATTGAACCGAAAAGTCCAACAAAAGAAGGTTATACATTTGTTGGTTGGTTTAAAAACATATTAGATACTGTACCATATAATTTCCAAGCACATTTAACGACAGATTTAAGTTTAATTGCGAAATATGAAGAATCAGGATTGGAACCACCAGATCCAGATCCTGTTATTGAAGATGTTTTAATTCAATTTAATTATAATGTTACTAATGTTGATGATGCACAAATAATGATTGTAAAAGGCACTAAAGTATTAGAACCGAAAGTAATTTTAAATGAAGGTTATACGTTTGTTGGTTGGTTCAAAAACATAACTGATACTGAACCATACAATTTTGATGAACCAGTTAATAATGATTTAGGCTTGATTGCTAAATGGATAGTTGCTGAACCACCAGCACCAATTATTGAAACAGTTGTTGTAACATTTAATCATAATGTACCTAACATAGAAAACGAACAAGTAACAATTGAAAAAGGAACTAGGGTTATTGAACTTAGAGCAACCGAACGAGCAGGTTATACATTTGTTGGCTGGTTTAAAAACATTGAAGATACTATCCCATATAATTTTAACGATTTAGTTAATAATGATTTAGGCTTGATTGCAAAATGGGAAGTAGAAGAACCAGACCCATTAGAACCGACTGAAACAGTTGTCGTAACATTTAATTATAATGTACCTAATGTTAATTCTGAACAAGTATCAATTGAAAAAGGCACTAAAGTGTTAGAACCGAAAATAATTGAACACGAAGGTTATACGTTTGTTGGTTGGTTTAAAAACATCTTAGATACTATACCATATAATTTTAATGCACCTGTTAATAGCGATTTAAGTTTAGAGGCGAAATGGGATTCAGTTCCTTATACGCCAACTTATGTAGATGTAACATTTATTGACCAAGATGAAGATAATAATATAATTATAGATGTCGTTGTGGTTGAAAAAGGAGATACGATGACAGCTCCAACACCACCAGAAAGATCTTATTATGATTTTGTTGGTTGGGTTGAAGACGGTAGTACAACTATATTTAATTTCTTAAATCCGATTAACCGAGAATATATATTTGTTGCCAAATGGCAATTAAAATCAGGCACAGTTAGAGTTTCATTTATGAAAAAAATTGGCGATACAGAACCAATTGAATCTAATTTAATTGCATTAGGAAGTTGTGCGACACCACCAACTTTACCAGAAGACCCTAATAATTACTTTGTTGGTTGGACTGATAAAGAAGGCGTATTTTTTGATTTTTCAACACCGATTTTTGAATTAACTATTTTATATGCTAAATATTATCCAAACTATATTGATAGTATTAATAATATTTCTAAAAATATAATGAGAGGAAATGTTAAGATTTACAAATCCTTATATAATAGCCTATCATCATCAGCAACGCCAATTATTAACACAATCGGTAGTGGTTCTATAGTTAAAAAAGTTGGAGATGTTTATTATATATTAACTAACTCTCATGTTATTTCAAAATGGTATAAAGTGGATGAAGAAAACTATGCAGAAGCACCTTATGCAAAATACGAAATAGAAGATTATATGGGAACTAAATATACTGGCACCGTAGTTATTGATGGTCAGGATGGCATTTCAGGTTTTGATCATGATTTAGCGATAATCAAATTCAATTTGCCAGAAAATCCAGATAACAATAATTTAAATATAATTCCGATAAGCAATGCTTTTGATGAAGATACTACACAAGTTTTAACGGCCGTTGGTAATCCTGCAGGTCAATTAAATACAATTACTTATGGTAACTTCTTAAATAGAGGTATAAGTAGTGTGAAAACCGTAGATGGAACAACAAAAGAATATAGCAGATTTATGATTTCAACACCAGGCGCCGGTGGCTCAAGTGGCAGTATGGTAGTTGACCAAAACTTTGAAATAGTTTGTGTGATTTTTGCTGGTGGTGCTGGTGTAGGTTTCCTTGAGTCAACTTATATGCTAGCAGTTCCGTTAGAGTATATTCATATGATTATGGATGAACTTGCAGCAATTACCGGAACAGGATATTTACCGGATTTGCCTTTTGTGGGAGAGTTTCTTTGGGCATAAAAAAAACATCTCGGGAGATGTTTTAAAATGGTGCCCCCAACGAGAATCGAACTTGTAATTCAAGCTTACCATGCTTGCGTTTTGCCATTAAACTATGAGGGCGTATCAAAAATATATTAACATACTTTTAGAACTTTGCAAATTAAATCAAGCGAGATAACAACAAATAAAGGTTGTTTGCTTAAACAAAAGAAATAAAAAAAATAAAAATTTCCTATTTATCTTGTAAAATGGCACTAGCAGTGATATAATGTTAGATGGATGTTTTGAACATCAAAAATAAAAAAGGAGCAAAATTTGTATGACAGGCGTAGTAAAATGGTTTGATGAAAGAAAAGGTTTTGGTTTTATTACAAGTGAAGACGGACAAGACATTTTCGTACACTATACATCAATCCAAGCCGAAGGGTTTAAAAATTTAAACGAAGGCGACGAAGTTGAATTTGAAATCAACGAAACTGATAGAGGCTCACAAGCTTCTAACGTAGTTAAGTTATAAGAAAAAATTCAATTAAAAGGGGCTTGTATGCCCCTTTTTTTTTGTCTGCAATCTAAGTTTTATAAATTGAAAGCACAAAAATAATAATTATTTTTCCACTAAAAGTGAACAAAAAATTCGTTTTGTTTATTGACAATACTTATAAAGAAACTTTATAATACTTCCAAAAGGTATGAGAAAACTTGCAGCATATATGTTTAATAATTGTACCAAGTTAAAGACAGTAACTTTACCAGATTCATTAACTGAGATTGATGAAGGTGCATTTACAAACACAGCCATTGAATCATTAGAACATCTTAATATAGAGAAAATAGGAAAAGAAGCATTTAAGGGTTGTACTAAACTTAAGAGAATAAGTTTACCAAAAATTAAAACGATAGGTCAAGAGGCGTTTGCTGATTGTACAAGTCTTTTAAAATTTGATAACGATGTTACAAGCATAGGTGAAGGAGCATTCAAAAACTGTAGCAGTTTAGAAGAGGTTAATATTAGAAAACTCACACTTGTTTCTGCTAGTGCTTTTGAAAATGCAGTAAAACTTACTAAGGTATCATTAAACACTGAAACAACTTCAACTAGTTTTTCAATTGAAACAAGAGCTTTTGCTAATTGTGTACTTTTAAATGAAATAGATTTATCTAGAGTTAGAAAAATAAAAGATGAGGCGTTTAAAAACTGTAATGCACTTACAAGTCTTGATTTATCTGTTGTTACTGAGATTGGGAAAGAAGCCTTTAGTATTGATAATGAAACTCCTCTTGCTGCTGAATTTGAAGTTATATTTGCAAGCATTAATTCTCCTACTTGTACAACAATTGGTGAAAAAGCTTTTTATAATAGAACTAATTATGTTGGTGTGTTAGAGTTTAATATTGGAAAATTAAAGACATGTGGTAATTATGCGTTTGGGAAAACAGGAATTACTAATTTTATATTACATTTAAAAACAACAAGCACTTTAAAATTACCAACCACATTTGCTGATTATTGGAATGGTAAAGAAGAAGGTGGCACTGAGACAATCCCTTATGTTATTGAAAGAATGTAATATAACATAATAGTTAAATAAGACGATTGAAAGGAGATTAATTTCGGTTAATCTCTTTTTTTCTTTTGGTATATTGTGGATTAAAAAAGTAATAGTATTTTAAAAAAGTTTTTTCCGTTGTGAAAAGGGGGTTTTATTGTTATAATATTAACGATAGTAATTAAAATGGGGGAGTGGTTGACTTGCACAAAGATTTATTGGAATTAGAAAAGAAAAACTATTTAAACTCAATTAAAGATGTTGATGAAAAAGTATTAAAGAAGCTAGAAGAAGAGTTTGAAATTAAGTATGCTCATGAAGCTGTTAAAATCGAAGGAAAAAATGTTATTACTTTAGATGAAGCGTATAGTTTAAAAGAGGTATCTAATAAAAGTAATGTTTCAGAAAGAGAACAAAAAGAGTTATTAAATCACCGCAAAGCTTATCGTTTTGTTGTAGAAGCAGTAGAAAACAAAGTAATAATGAACGAAGAGTTTATTAAAGATACTCATCAATTACTATTAGATGATATTATGCCGGGTGGCTTGTATAGACAAGTAAATGTAGGCTTAAAAGGACAACACCAACCACCTGATTATGTTAAAGTTTATGATAGAATGAAAAAGTTAATTGATGAACTTGAATTTACCTTTAAAGGAACAACAATCGAAAAAAGTGCGTATGTCGCTTTAACAATTTCGAAAATACATCCGTTTATTGATGGTAATGGTAGAGTTAGTAGATTGATGTTAAATTACTATTTAATGTCTGATGGTTATTTACCAATATCCGTTGGAGAAAAGGATAGAGATGAATATTTTTTAGCATTAGATCAGTTTAAATTAGAAAAGCGAATGACCAAGATGGTTGAACTCATAGAAAAACTCTTGTTAGAAAGATATGCTGAAGTAAATCAAAAATTAAATGAGATATAAAAGTAAGGGCCTTTCTATTTGGAAAGGTTTTTATTAGGAAAGGTAAAATATGGAACATATAATTAAAACTTATAAAGAAGACGAAATGATTAATATTACAAGTATTGTTAGAGATACGGTTAAAGAAAGTAATGTAAGTAGTGGTATAGTTACTGTTTTTGTTCCACATACAACTGCTGGTGTAACAATAAACGAAAGTTATGATCCCGATGTTGTTACAGATATTTTGTCAACATTAAAGAAGTTAGTGCCAGAAAACCCCCACTACTTACATTTAGAAGGTAATTCGCACGCACACATGAAGGCATCAATAATCGGTTCTTCATGTACAATCATAATTGAAAATGGAGATTTAAAATTAGGAACATGGCAAGGTGTCTTTTTTTGTGAGTTTGATGGACCAAGAAGAAGAACCTTTTATACAAAGGTGATTGGTGAAAAATGAAAAAAGAAACAGCTAAATATCAAATTGCCAATTTAATTAGATATATTGGAGATGCGTTTTTTTATCCCTTTTACGCTTTATTTTTATCATCAATAGGTAAAACGGAATCAGAGATAGGAATCGTTTTAATGATTCTTCCTCTAATCTCTCTCTTTAGTAATCCAATTTGGAGTTTGTTTGCGAAGAATGTTAATTATAATAAAAAACTCGTGATTATATTTACAATTGTTGAAGCGATTGCGATAGTTAGTTTATTAGCCTTTACTAACCTTATTACAATAATAATCATAACGATAATAATAGGGGCAGTAAACTTTCCGTTTTATACATTATTTGAAAGTTTCACAACAGTTTATACAATTGAAAGCGGTGAAAGTTATTCTAAAATCAGACTATTTGGTTCGCTTGGTTATGCGATAGGTGTAGTTGTTTGTGGAGCGTTAATTAAACTGACAGGTAAATATGTTGCCTCATTTTTCACAATTTTCGGGTTATATATGATTGTTGTAGTGTTGCTATTAATGATTAAACCTTTAAAAACATCACACATAGAAGAAGAAAACAAAACCAATCTTAAACAACTCTTGGCAAATAAAAATTATGTATACTTTTTAGTTTTTTATATAATTGCTGTTGCCGCCTTATTTAGCGGTGATTCATTTTTGGGAGTTTATTTTAAGTCTAGAGGAATTGATGAATCACAATTTGGGATGATTAGCTTAGGTGTGTATTCATTAGAGGTAGTGTTTTTGCTAATCCTTTCTAAGTATGGAGAGAAGATGAAGGCTACGCATATATTAGCTCTTATTAGTTTTTTAAGTGCGGTAAGGTTTTTAATATATGGGTTAAATGCTCCCTTTTGGTTATTAGTTATAGGCTCTTTTTTAAGAGGGTTTATAATGGCGGCTATGCTTTATATTGTAGTAAGACACTTAAGCACCTATGTTAGAAAAGAAAATATTACTTTAGGGATGATTATTTTTACCTCATTAGAAAACACATTTAGAATGGTTTTAATATTAAGTGGAGGTTTCCTAATAGAAAAATATAACTATAACGTCTTTTATGTTTCGTTAGGAATAATTGTTCTTTTATCTGGGCTATTTATTGATGCATCTCAAAAGAAAAGAGAAGTAATTAACTTAGAACTAGAAAAGCAAGAAGAAGTTTAATTATTGTTTTAATAAAATATATAATTTAGTAGAGTTTTTGTTTGTGTATAATGGTCCTTTTAGTATATAATACTAGTGGCACATTTATAAAAAGAAAGAAAAATGATTTTATGGAAATTGGAAAAATTAACAATTTAAAAGTGGCAAGGAAGACGGATTTAGGTTATATGCTAACAAATGGTAAAGAAGAAGTCTTCTTACACTATAACGAGACAAATTATCAAGAATTAAAGATTGGTGAATATGTAGAGGCTTTTTTGTATTATGATTTTAAAAATAGATTAGCAGCTACATTGTATAAGCCAATTATTGAAAGAGATAAAAGTGCGTTTTTAAAAGTTGTTGGAGTTAATTATACTTTAGGAGTATTTGTAGATATTGGGATTAAGAAAGATTTATTGATTAGTTTTGATGAACTGCCCAATAACAAAAAACTTTGGCCTAGAGAAGATGATATATTATATGTAACTTTAAAAGTTAAACAAAGACTTGTCGGGAAGTTAGTGAAAAAAGGAGATATAGTTACAGCGCCAACGAATACAGTAAAAGAAAAAGAAGAGTTTACTGGGTATGTAATTGAGATTAATCCTAATGGTTTAAATATACTAACAAAAGACTTTCATTTAATCTTTGTTCATCACACACAAAAAAGAAAGGATTACCGACTTGGCGAGAAGGTAAAAGTAGTTATTAGTAGGGTGCATGATGAAGTATTACACGGCACATTTATTTTGCAAAAGGAACTGATGATTGATGTTGATGCAAAAAGCATTTTAGACTATTTAAAAGAACACGGAAAAATGAAGTTAACGAGTGATTCGTCGCCAGAAGAAATTAAGAAGTTATTTTCCATGTCAAAGAGAGCATTTAAAAGAGCACTCGGCTCAATTTATAAACAAGATTTAGTTGAATTTGAAAACAATTATACGATATATATAGGTGATAAAAATGAGTAAAAAATTTGTTAAAGATATTACATTAAGAGACGAAGACTTTGCGTTATGGTATACTGATGTTTGCCTAAAGGCTGAGTTGATGGATTATAGCGCAGTTGCGGGGTTTATCATATATAGGCCTTATGGATTTGCAATCTGGGAAAACATCAAAAGTTACTTAGATAAAGAATTCAAAAAAACAGGGCACGAGAATGTTTATATGCCCTTAGTAATTGCGGAGAATTTATTCCAAAAAGAAAAAGATCATGTTGAAGGTTTTGCGCCTGAATCGGTTTATTTAACAACAGACGCAACTAGCAAGAGTGATGAGAAATTAATTGTTAGACCGACTAGTGAAGTTCTCTTTTGCGAACACTATAGAAAAATTGTTTCTTCGTATCGTGATTTACCTAAAAAATACAACCAGTGGTGTAATGTTGTTAGATGGGAAAAAACAACTCGTCCGTTTTTAAGAGGTAAGGAATTCTTATGGCAAGAAGGTCATACTGTTCATGCTACTGAAGAGGAAGCAAGAAAAGAAGCGCTAGACATGCTTGGAGTATATAATGACATGGGCAAAAACTTGCTTGCTATTCCATTTATTACTGGAAGAAAAACAGAGTTAGAAAAATTTGCCGGAGCAGACGAAACATATACAATTGAAGCATTAATGCATGATGGTAAGGCACTCCAAAGTGGTACTACACATTACTTCGGACAAAACTTCTCAGTTCCGTTTGAGATTACTTTCCAAGATAGAGATAATCAACTTAAACATGCTTATCAAACTAGTTGGGGAGTTACAACAAGATTAATTGGGGCTGTAATTATGGTTCATGGTGATGATGATGGTTTAGTTTTACCACCATACTTAGCACCTATTCAAACAGTGATTGTACCAATTCAATCACAGCGTGAAGAAGTAATAGCTGCAAGTAATAAAATTAAAGAGTTGTTGGAAAAAGAAAATATAAGAGTTCGTTTAGATGATTCTGATAAAACACCTGGTTGGAAATTTAGTGAATACGAAATGAAAGGTGTTCCGATTAGAGTTGAAGTTGGACCAAGAGATTTAAAAGAAAATAAAGTAACTTTAGCGCTTAGATATAATCGCGAAAAGATTCAGTGCAATTTAGATGATGTCGTCCCAACAATTAAAAAATTAATCCCGGAGATACACGAAAAGATGTATAAAAGAGCATTAGAACATGTTAAGAAACATACTCATACAATTAATGATTATAGTGAGTTTGGAAAAGTAATAGCTAAAGGTGGATATATTAAAATGAGTATTGCTGGCGAAGAAGAAGAGTTAAAAGTAAAAGAAGATCATCAAGCCACAGCAAGAGTAATTTTAAATGAACCATTACTAACGGAGAAGTGTTTAGTATCAGGCAAAAAAGCAACTAAAACAATTTTGTTTGCAAGAGCATATTAAAGTATAAGAAAAAAGCTTGAACTGATATTTCTAAATACGTTCAAGCTTTCTATTTTTATAATCTTCTTTAGTTAAAGGATGTTTCAGTTTTGGAATGCGTTTCTTTTTATTAGGGACGGGGTCATATTTCCCTTTTACAAAAGGATTGCAACGGAGTATTCTTCTTATTGTTAGCCAAGTAGCTTTAAAGAAATTAAATCTTTCATACGCCTCCAAGGCATAATTAGAACATGTAGGTCGGTGTCTACATCTAGGAGGTTTATTTGGGCTAATTCTTTTTTGATAAGAACGAATAATTTTAATCATCAGTTTTCTCACTGCTACTCACCTGCTAAAATATTATATCATAATAATATTAAAAAAAGGTGCGAAGAGCCGAGAAATATGTTATAATTTATTAAAGAAACAAATAACTTTTTAGGAGGAAAGAAATAAATGAAGGTTTATAAGACCAATGAAATTAGAAATGTTGCAATACTAGGGCACTTAGGTTCTGGTAAAACAACATTAGCAGAGTCACTTTTACACGTTTCAGGTGCACTATCACAAAAAGGCTCTGTGGATGCAAAAAACAGTGTGTCTGACCATATGGATGAAGAAAAACAAAAACAAGGAAGTTTATCAACAAGTTTAATACCAGTTATTTGGAAAAATAGTAAGATTAACTTTTTAGATGTTCCAGGCACAGATGAGTTTGACAATGAACTTAAACAATCGTTAAGTGTTGTTAAAGGAGCGGTTTTAGTTGTAGATGCTAACCGTGGTGTTGAAATAGGAACAGAAAACCATTATAAATTGTTACGAAAAATGAAAATACCTACAATCATTTTAGCTACAAAACTTGATAAGGAAAATGCTGATTATGAAAAAACATTAAAAGGAATTAACGATGTTTTAGGTAGTAATGCAGTATCTTTTGTTGTGCCAATTGGAAAAGAAGAAAACTTTAAAGGATATGTAGATTGTGTTTCAATGGTAGCTCGTGAACAAGCGGGAAAAGAAATGAAAGAAGTAGCAATTCCTAGCGATTTAGAGGGAGATGTTGCTGAGAAGAGAGAAACTATTTTAGAAGCAGTTGCTGAAAGTAGCGAAGAACTATTAGAAAAATATTTTGGCGGTGAAGAACTTACACAAGAAGAAATCGACAAAGCATTATCTAAGAGAGTTAAAGATGGCGACTTAGTTCCAGTAATTGCCGGCAGTGCTGAAAAGAATATCGGTGTTGGAACTTTGCTTGATATGATAGTTAAGTTTTTCCCAACTCCAAATGAATTACCAGCAGTTAAAGGTAAAAACCCTAAGACAAATGCTGAAGAAGAAAGAAAAGCAAGTGCAGATTCTCCATTTAGCGCTTATGTATTCAAAACAGTTGTTGACCCATTCGTTGGAGCGATTAACTATATCAAAGTTCTTAGCGGAACACTAAAAATAGGACAAGAAATTCATATTTCTAATACTAATGATAAAGAAAAAGTTGGAGCATTATTTACATTAATCGGTAAAAAACAAGAACCATTAGACGAAGTCCATGCTGGAGATATTTGTGCAGTATCTAAACTAGAAGGAATTCAAACAGGTTATACATTAAGTGATCTTAGATCACCAATACTATATCCACCAGTTGAAATATTAAAACCAACTATTTATGTTGCTATTTCACCAAAAGAAAGAAGAGACGAGGATCGCATTTCCACAGCGTTAACTAGATTAAGTATAGAAGACCCTTCTTTTGAAACAGTAAGAAATGTTGAAACAAACCAATTATTATTAGGTGGATTAGGAATGACACACATCAACTATATTATTGATAGAATGAAATCATTATATAAAGTTGATATTGTTCAAGAAGAAACTAAAGTTGTTTATCGTGAGACAATTAAGAAAAAAGTTGAAGCTGAAGGTAAACATAAGAAACAAAGTGGTGGAGCAGGCCAATTCGGTCACGTATTTATCCGCTTTGAACCAACTGAAGAAGACTTTGTTTTTGCTGAAGAAATATTTGGTGGTGCAGTACCTAAGAACTACTTCCCAGCAGTTGAAAAAGGTTTAATTGAAACTTTCCAAAAAGGGCCATTGGCAGGGTTCCCAGTAATTGGCGTTAAAGCAACTCTTTACGATGGTTCTTATCACTCAGTTGACTCGAACGAGATTTCATTTAAGATGGCTGCAAATTTAGCGTTTAGAGAAGCAGTTAAGACAGCTCAACCAACAATTTTAGAACCAATTTTAAAAATGGAAATATTCGTTAAAGATCAATATGTTGGAGATGTAATGGGTGATATGAACAAACGTCGCGGTAGAGTTCTAGGAATGGTTCAAAGTGAAGATGGTATGCAAACTGTTGAAGTTGAAGTTCCAGAAAGCGAAGTACTAACTTACACAATTGACTTAAAAGCGATGACACAAGGTTCAGGAACATTCCAAAGAGAATTCTTAAGATACGAAGAAGTGCCTGATCATTTAATCCCAGGAATCATTCAAAAGTATAAAGAAGAATAATTAACTTAGGCACGGTATTATTTTACTGTGCCTTAATATTATTAGAGTAAAAAGAAATTAAAATTGTATAAATATAACGGTGAAAAATATGCGTTGTTATATTTGTGGTAAGACAATTTTAATTAAAAGAACAATCAAAACTTTATTCAGTTTTAAGCCAGTATTTAGGTGTGAAAGTTGTAAAAGAAGGTACCAAGTATTTCCTTTTAAACAAGTTATCCCAAAAGAAAATGGACTATTCTATTTATATAGTTTATTTATGGAAGATAATAGTTTAAATTGGCAGGCTTTTAATGATGAAGTTTCTAATTGGTTTAATGAAGTATTAAAAATAAGCAAAAAAGATGATTATATATTTTGGTTGGATAAAATAGACTTTAAACTATTAGAAATATTAGATGATGTAGGTAAAAATATTTACATTCTAACAAAATCATCTTTAGATATATAAAAATAATGGGAGGAAGAAAAATGCGTATTGAAATTGTAGGAAAAAATGGTTATGTACCAACAAAAGCAGTAGAGGATTATGTAAGAAAAAGATTAGCAAAACCGATTAATATTTTTAATCCAGAATTAATCTTAAGCGTTACAGTAGTGTTAAAAGAATATCCTAACACTAAAAAAGTAGAAGTGACTATGCCTTCAAAAGGAATTACTTTTCGCAGTGAAGCAAATGACCCTGATATGTTAAGAGCGATTGATATGACTAGCGATAAATTAGTTGCCCAAATTCGCAAACACAACAAGAAGTTAAAGAGTCATTTCCACAAACAAGGTATCAAAGATATTTATGCTCAACAAGATTATGTTGAAGATGAAGAACAACTCAAGCAACAAGCTTCTAAGAAACTAGTTAAAACTAAACAATATCATTTAATACCAATGAGTGTCGATGAAGCGCTACTTGAAATGGAAATGGTTGATCACGACTTTTATGTGTTTTTAAACGAAAAAACAATGGCAGTAAATGTGTGCTATAGAAGACGAGATGGAGACTATGCGGTTATAGAAACATATTTCTAAAAATATATATAAAGAAAAGCCGATGACTTCGGCTTTTTTTATTTGTCTATATAGATGTCTTCTTTTTTATTTCGTAAAAACACTTGAGTATATTTGTTTGGTGGAGCATTTTCATAAAATTCTTTACCTTTAGCTAAACATTCCTCGCAACTATCTATTGGAATAGTAATAGCGTAAATATAATCTCTTAAATTGTTTTTAGATTCGATTGTATCAATACCTTGGCAGTTATCGCAGCGGTAGAACTTTCGTGTTTGTTGTTCGCTAATGTTAGAGGTATCATAATAGATGTTTCTATCAAAGGTATAAACATCTTTTTTTTCATATGTCTTTTTCTTAATTTCCTCTTTGTTTTTCCAAATGTCTAATATGTAGTCGCTCATTTCTTTTATGTAGTTTGTAATGTCTTTAGGTTGAGTGATTTTACTAATATTAAAATCTGGTTCAACAACATTAGAATAATCAAGTCCAGCCATTGCGAATATAATACCTAAGTTAATATATGGTAGTGCTCCTTCAATTGAATAACCACCCTCTAAAACAGCTACATCAGGATTTAGTTTTTCATTTAATCTAGCATAACCTTTGGCAGATAAATTCATATTTGTTAGTGGATCGCTATAGTGGTTATCTTGACCAGCAGAATTAATTACTATATCAGGTTTAAAATCAGCTAAAATAGGCAGAACTAAATTGTCTAAAATATAGTCATAGCCTTCATCACATGTGTTAGGCGGAAGCGGTATATTTATATTATATCCAAAGGCATTTGGACTACCTAATTCATTGATAAAACCAGTGCCGGGATATAGTGTTCTGCCATCTTGGTGAAATGATATAAAAAGAGTATTTTTATCATTCCAATAAATGTCTTGTGTACCATCACCATGATGACAGTCAGTATCAATAATCGCAACCTTTAAATTACCATACTTTTGGCGGATATATTCAATCATTACAGCCTCGTTATTTATGATACAAAAACCTCTATCTCCATATACGACAGTCTGAGCGTGATGTCCGGGCGGTCTAGTAAGCGAAAACGCCTTATCTACAGCCTTTTCCATAACTAAGTCTAAAGATTTTATCGCCGCTCCTGCTGAGATAAGGTGAGAGTTTGTAAGAACTTTTTTAACTGATGGAATAACGAAATGTGCACGTTTAATATCTTTTTCTGTTGCGACAATAGGATTATAAAATTTTATGTTTTCAATGTCTTCTAAACCTTCTTCAAATAGTTGGTCTTGCGTGTATAAAAGTCGCTCTTCCCGCTCAGGGTGAGTAGGGCTAATTGCCCAATCAAATGCGGGGAAGAAAATTAAGCCAAGTTTTCTTTTTTTATTCATCATTATCACCTGCCATTTTATAAATTAAACCAGGTCTAACTTGAGCAGTAACACGGATGTTTTTACCTTTAGTGTAAAAGCCGCTAATCATATTGAAAGAACTTGCAAAAACTATCTCTAAATCATCTTCGTTTTCATAGCCTTTTTCCTTCATTAAATTACTTAAATATTTTAGGGCTATTTTCTTTGCATCAACTAAATTGGTTTCTCTATTTATTTTTTCAATTAAACTTAATTCAGGAATAATTAAGTCACCTTTATGCGTATCGATATGAAGGTTAATTTCGCCTGTAATTTTACTTAAAGCAGCACCAATTGCATTAGCAACTTGATAGTTTTTTAAGTAGGTGCAATTTAAGTTAAAATACTCTTTGATATAAGGTGTTAATAGTTTAGCTGGACCACCCATCACATTAATGAATGTAGGAGTTATCTTTTCTTGATATAAAAGTTCTTTAATTGTATAAATTGGTTTATTATTAACTTCATTTATAACGCAATCAACATTTTCTTTTAATAGTTTTACAAACAAAGAAATTATTTTTTTTGCAGTTTCTTCTAATGAAAGAGATAAAGGTTTAGCTAAAGAAGAAATAGCCTCTTTCGCTTTTTCTTTAGAACCTAAATCTAACTTTCCTAAATAAACAAAAGCGTCAGTTAATGTTGGTTTTGGTCCGCCTAATGAATATGGTGCGCCTTCTCTTTTTGGACCAATTATAAGTTTACCATTAGCGATATTTATTGAACTATCGCCACCAAGACCAACAGAAAAACTATAAACGGATCTAATTAAAGTGTTATAATTCGCAATTTTTATTCCTAAAGGTTCAAATAGTGGCATTCCACCTGCAACAATAAAGATATCAGTAGTAGTACCACCAATATCAAGAAGTATTCCATCCCCATTAATATCTAATTGCCCCATAAAGCCCATTAAGCTTGCTGCAGGGCCAGATAAGATTGTTTCAACCGGTTTATTAAGAGATTCTTTTAATGAGATAATTCCACCATCAGCCTTTAATACATAAACAGGTGCAGTTATTTTCTTTTCATCTAAAACAGTTAAAACTGCATTAACGAATCTTTCATAAATGCTATAGATAGATGCATTTAAATAAGTTGTATTAATGCGTCTTTTAAAGTTTAATCTTCCTGATAATGTATGTGATAGACTAATAGAATTAAAGTTGTTATTCAATATATCTTTAATGTCTGTTTCTGTTTTAGGATTTCTAGTTGAAAATTTTGTCGCAACTCCAACAGCGTTTATCTTGTTAGCTTTAAAATAATTGATTGCTTCATTGATTTCATTTTTATTATATTCTCTAACAACTATCCCTCGGTGGTCAGTGTAGCCACTAATAAAGAAGAAGTCATTAGTAATTTTTAAAACTTCATTTGGTAAACCTGGACCATTTTGAATAATCATCCCAACTCTATCGGTTTTATTTTCAATAATGGAGTTAGTAGAGATTGTTGTACTTAAGTTTATTTGTTTAATTAAAGAAAGATTGATATTAGACAATAAAAGATTTAAAGTTTTAAAGATTTCTTGTTCAAGATTTTCCTTTTTATAAGGCTCTTTAACAACTTTAATAAGTTTTTTATCTTTAATTATGACTGCATCAATGTGTGTACCACCGACATCTAAACCGATAATCATCCTTTTTGCTCCTTTAACTTATTATACAAAAAAACCGCTTTATCTTCAAAGCGGCTTTATTGTTGTTAATAAATATTATTTATATAATTCATTAACTTTGTCCCAGTTGATAACACTGAAGAATGCATCAATATATTCAGGACGTCTATTTTGGTACTTTAAGTAGTAAGCGTGTTCCCAAACATCTAATGCTAGGATTGGCTTTCCTTCGCTAAGTGGTGTGTCTTGGTTAGGAGTAGAAGTGATTACTAATCCTTTATCGGTCTTTAATAACCATGCCCAACCTGAACCAAAGCGTGTTGCTGCTGCACTTGCGAATAGCTTTTTAAAGTTTTCGTATGACCCAAAAGCTTTATTAATGGCTTCTAAAAGTTTGCCGCTTGGTTTGTTTGCTCCACCTGGCGTTAATATCTCCCAAAACATTGTGTGGTTATAATGTCCACCACCATTATTTCTAACAGCTGTTCTAATATCTTCTGGAACTTTGTTTAAGTCAAGTAACATCTCATTGAGTGGTAAATTAAACTCTGGATGTTTTTCTAATGCTGCATTTAAATTGTTTACGTAACCATTATGATGTTTTGTATGGTGAATTTCCATAGTTCTTGCATCAATTGCTGGCTCTAATGCATCGTATGCATAACCTAATTTTGGTAATGTGTATTTCATCATTATTTCCTCCTTTATTTCTTCACCTTTATTATATAATTTTAAATATCTCTTTACAAATATAGTGCTCACTTTTGCTTATAAAGAAACAAAAACTGTTTTGCTATTTTTATGAGTGACATAAAATCCAACTCGTTTAGTGATTTTTTTAACAAACTTAACTTTTGTATAATCAACAAACCCTTTTCTAATCTTGTTTAAAGGACTATTGATTAAGGCTTGTTTAAGGGCGAAATTAATATTTTCTTCAGTTTTCTCGCCTTTTAAAATAACATGAGCGCCAGGATAATCTTTAACATGAAACCATAAATCTTCACCTTTAGCTAAAGTGCTAAAAATCTCTTCGTTTTGTTTGGCTGTTTTGCCAACGATACATGTTGCATTATCCAACATATAAGTTAAGTATTTCTTTCTAGGCTTTTCTTTTTGTTTTCTTTCTTTAATTAAGCCTAACTCTTTAAGTTCAATCTTTAAGTCTTCTAAATCATCATTATTAAAGGTGTTGTAGTTTAAAATTAAATCGCTAAAATAAGTTAATTTTTCTTTTGTCTCATCAATCTCTCTATTTAAAAAGTCTAATGAGTTTTTTAATCTTTTATAATCATTATAAAGTTTTTGAGCATTTTCATTTAATGATAACTTATCGTTAAGTTTAAAAGAATCAAACTCGCTATAATGTTTTTTTAAATCTAAACCGCTCATATAGATTCTATCAGCAATTTTTTTATATTGTTCAAAGTCTTGGTTTTTTAAGAGTTCGGTATTTAAATTGCTGAGTTTTTGGGAGAGTCTTTTTTCTTCTTTATGAAGGAGTTTAATTAAAAAGTCATCACTTTTCGTTGTTAGTTCGTAGTAGTGTTTTAAAAGAGAAGATGTATCAAGGAAAGATATTTTTTCACCTTTCAAATTTAAATCATAAGCGTGAAAAGAAATCTTCTTATCAATATATAAGGTAGGTTCTAATTTTAAGTCTTCGGGGTTTAGTTTGTTGTTATAGATAAATTCTGCGAATTCGGTTGAGAAACCGATATAATTATAAAACAACTCTTTTGGCGAATTAACTTTTTTAAGACAATCAAAAGTAAAAGTTTCTTTTAATGTTGGATATAGTTCATATTTAATGTTTGGCAGAATAGATCTTTTATCTTCGTTAAACTTTTTTTTGATGGCGTCTATGATAACATGCTTATCATCAACTAAAATTAAATTAGAATTTCTTCCCATAACTTCAAAAATAAGAGTCTTTTTAACTAAACCTAAAAAAGGATCACTCTTTAAAAACTCAAAAAAGATGATTCTATCTTTTTTATGCTGTTTAATGTCAGTTAATGTGGCATTTAAGATTTCTTTTTTTAAGACATCTAAAAAGTTAGAGTTTTCGTTTTTCTTTGTATCACTAATTAATCTCATATGAGCACTATTGGAACTTACATCAAAAAGGAGATAGTGATTTTTCCCAAAAGAAAAAAACTCTAAGCTTAAAGAGTTAGATGATTCACCATTAATTTTTCTTAATTTACTATTTAAAAGAAGTTTTTTAAATTCGTCTATTTGGGCACTAAGAAAATAACCATCTATCGCCATTAAATACCACCTACATTAAATTATAACACATTCTAAATAATGAAAGCGTTTTATAGCGATTAAGTCGCGCTTTTTCTTTACTAAGACTCTTTTTTGAGATATAATATCTCTATATAAAGAGGGGTGGGCTGGATGGTATGAAGTTAAACCACAGAGGTCTTCTAATTGTTCTTTCGGGTCCATCTGGTGTAGGAAAAGGAACAGTTAGGAAGGCGTTGTTTAATAAAAAAGGTCATAAATTTAATTATTCGGTTTCCATGACTACAAGAAGGCCTAGGCCAGGAGAGGTTGATGGAGTTGATTATTTTTTCGTGAGTCGCGAACAATTCCTGAAAAATATTGAAGAAGATAAGATGTTAGAATGGGCTGAGTTTGTAGGTAATTACTATGGCACCCCAAAAGAAGCTGTTGATAAACTTTTAGATGAAGGCAAAGAAGTAGTGTTAGAAATTGAAGTGGAAGGAGCTCTTCAAGTTAGAGCGAAAATGCCTGAAGCAGTATTTATCTTTATTGTTCCACCAGAAAGAGAAGTTCTTTATGCGAGACTTAGAAGTAGAGGTACCGAACCAAAAGAGTTAATTGACCAAAGAATAGCGAAAGCTGATAGAGAATTCTTATTAGCCCACAAGTATGACTACATAGTTGTAAATGATGATGTTGATAAAGCAGCAGAAAGAATTATAGCAATTATTAAAGCTGAACATTCCAAGACTGAAAGATCAATTTATAAATATATGAAAATAATAGGAGGCGAAAAAGATGAAGAATAAAGACGGATTACGTTACCCATCAATTGATAGATTACTAGAAGTAGTTGATTCAAAATTTAAGCTTGCCTATATTGCTGCAAGAAGAGCGAAAGATATTCAAGGATATGAAGATCACTTTGAAGATTATCAGTGCAGTAAGCCTGTAGGTATCGCTTTAGAAGAAATAATTGAAGGAAAAGTAATGGTTGAATTTGAAGATAAAGCAGAGGAATAATCTGCTTTTTTTCTTATAAGATATGGTAAAATAATATTAGGTGAGATTTTTGCAGTATTTAAAAGAAAAATTAGAACATTTACCTAATACTTCAGGCTGTTATTTAATGTATAATAGCGGGAAAGAAATTATTTATATTGGTAAAGCTAAAAATTTAAAAAATAGAGTGAAAAGTTATTTTCAAGGAGCCCATAACTATAAGACACAAATGTTAGTTAGTGAGATAGTTGATTTTTCTGTTATTCAAACGAAAACAGAGTTAGAGGCATTAATCTTAGAATTAAACTTAATTAAAAAACATTTACCGAAATATAATATTAAATTAACGGATGATGCAAGTTATCCTTATATCGTTTTAACTTTAGAAGAACATCCTAGACTAATTGTTTCTCGTGATTTAGATAAAGATAAAGGGACTGTGTTTGGACCTTATCCGAGTGTATATAACGCAAGAGAAACAGTTAAAATACTAAATAAGATTTATCCATTAAGAAAGTGTGATAACATAAAGAGAAAACCTTGTTTATACTATCATATAGGTGAGTGTTTAGGCGCTTGTATAAGTGGTGCTAAAATTGATTATGAACCTTATCTTAAAGAAATTAAAGCCTTTTTAAAAGGTGATATTAAGTCAGTCTTAAAAAATCTAACTGAAAAGATGGAAGAAGCATCAAATAATTTAAATTATGAGCGAGCATTAGAATATAAAAATATGATTGATTCAATTAGAGAAACAATTCAAAAACAAGTTATCTCACTTAATGACTTTAAAGATAGAGATTTTATCGCTTATGATAATAGTTTAGATAATATTAGTATTCAAATTCTCTTCATGAGAAACGGCAAGATAGTTGATGCTAAAAGCGAAATATTCCCTAGATATATTGATGCTAACGATCAGGTGTTGAGTTATCTAGCTCAGTTTTACGATAAAAACTATGAGCCTGAAGAAGTGTGTTTTGATGAAAAGTTTAATTTAGAAGAAGTAGAAATAATCTTCAAAAACAATGTTGTTATACCTAAAATTGGTGATAAAAAGAAAATCATTAATATCGCATTAAAAAATGCTAGTTATGATTTAAAACATTATGAACTTTTACAGGAAAAAAGAGTTGTGAGAAAAAAAGAAACAGAAAAACGCTTTAAAAAATTACTAGGATTAGAAAAGGTAAGTAAAATTGAAGCGTTTGATAATTCACATTTATTTGGTGCTGATCCAATTAGCGCAATGGTTGTGTATGAAGATGGTAAGCCGAGTCGTAAAAACTACCGTAAGTATCATTTAAAAGTGACAGATAAAGCAGATGATTATGGTGGTTTTAAAGAAGTTATTTATAGACGCTATCAAAGAGTTTTATTTGAAGACTTAGAAAAACCTGATTTAATTATAGTTGATGGAGGCAAGGGGCAAGTAAATGCAGCTAAAGCTGTTTTAGATGAACTAAGTTTGGATATACCTATTGTAGGATTAAAGAAAAATAATCTTCATAAACTGGAAAGTATAATTTATGAAGATAAGGAATATTTGTTAGATACTGTTGATGATTTATCTCTATATTTAAATGAAATTTCAGAAGAAGTGCATAGATTTGCGGTAACTTTCCACCAACAAACAAGGACTAAAAATGCCTTTTTAAGTCCTTTAGATGAAATAAAAGGAGTAGGACCAGCAAGAAAAAGAAAACTTTTAGAAAAATTTTCGTCGCTTGCTGAAATGATTAGTGGTACAATAGAAGAGTATAAAAAAATTGGGATTAACGAAACACTTAGGGAAACTATAATAAATCACTTGAAAAGAGTTAATGATGAAAAAAAGAATCCACAAATATGATTATCAAAACGGAATAATAACTGTAATTCATGAAAATAAATATTTAAATTTATATTTGACAAACTCAAATAAAAGAAGATTTAAAGATCTTTTTGAAGTGGGTTGTTTTATTGAGATTAGAGTTAATTTTACACGAAAGAAAATAATTAATAGACTTAAATGTTTTCAAGTTGTTTGTGTGATAAAAATTGAAAAACCAACACATAGAACAACAAGAACAGTCTTTAGCATTGATAATTTAAGAAAGAAATTAATTAAAGATATAACTAAAGATAAGCACTACCTCTTTTTAGATTTAGAAATGACAATGCCACCATACTATCCTGTTAAAGATTTCCAAGCGGAAATAATTCAAGTGGGTTATTATTTGACTGATAATAAATGCAATGTCATAAAATATAGTAGTTACTATGTTAAACCAACTAAGTTTAAGACAGTGTCTAAAAGAACATTAAAGTTCTTAAACCTAGAAAGAGAAGCAATTAAAGATTCAGAAGAATATAGTTATTTCTACAATGACTTAAAAGAACTAGTAAACACTTATAATCCCAAAATAGTTGTTTGGGGCAAAAATGATTATTTAGCAATGAAGGCTTCGTTTAGTTTAAATAAAGAAAAACCGATCATTGCAAGAAATAGAATTATCAATTTATTAACCGAAGTTAAAAATTATTATAACCTATTTAATGATGTCGGTTTGTTTAGTGCTTATGAAGTTTATTATAATGATATGCCAACTCAAAGGCATGATGCGTTAAGTGATGCCTATATACTCTATCGTATATATGAGGCGTTTATCAAGAAAGAAGAACGAGATAGGGCGTTTATTGAACGCTAATAATTGAAAGAATTAAAACGGGCTTTCTTTGGCCTGTTTCATATAAGAAAGTTTGCAAACTATCTTTAATTTCATCTTCGATTTTATTTTTAGGGACATTATTTATAATTAAACCATTATAGATTTCTTCAGTAAGTTCTTGAATTTTGAGAATTAAATCTTCGCTTTTTTTCATGAAGATAAAACCACGTGATACTAGCGTTGGTTTTTTTATTAATTTTTTATTTTCATCTATTGATAAAACTATCGCTAGTAAGCCATCTTCGCTTAATAATTTTCTTTCTCTGATTAAACTAGAACCAGTAGAACCAATTCCAAGTCCATCAATGTAGACATCACCAGCAGGAACTTCGCCAACAACTTTTAATTCATCTTTTCCTAGTAAGGCAACCTCCCCATTATCTAATACAAGAGTGTTTTCTTTCGGGATGCCATATTGAATACCTAAATTTTGATGTCCTTTTAACATTCTATGTTCACCATGAACAGGAATAAAATATTTAGGTTTAGTAAGAGAAATCATTAGTAATAAGTCATCTTCAGCTCCGTGGCCGGAAGTGTGTGTATCGGCAACAGGACCGTTAATAATAACTTCAACATTTTTTCTATAAAGCATATCAATGATTTTTGAGATGCCTTCTTGATTGCCAGGGATTGGTGAACTAGAAAAGATAACAGTATCATCTTTTTCTACTTGAATCTCTTTATGTGTTCCGCTGGCGATTCTTGATAAGGCAGCTAAAGGTTCTCCTTGCGAACCAGTGGATAAAATCGTTATTTTATTAGCAGGATATTGGCTAATATCACTGCTAGGAACGATTGTGTTTTTTGGGACATTAATATAACCTGAGTTGATACCTGCCTCCATCATTTTTTCCATCGATCTACCAATAACGATAACTTTTCTGCCGTTTAGGTATGAAGCGTTAACGATTTGTTGCATACGATAAAGGTTTGAAGCGAATGTCGCAATAATGATTCTACCTTTAATATTTCTAAATATATCATCAATGGATTCACCAATAACTCTTTCGCTAGGGATGTTGCCACTAATTAGAGCGTTAGTTGAATCGCTAAACAAACATAAAACACCTTCTTCACCAATTTTAGTTAGTTTATGAAATTCAGCAGAAGGACCAACTGGAGTAAAATCAAACTTAAAATCGCCTGTATGGAAAAGGTTTCCTTCAGGTGTTTTAAAGTTAATTCCGTGCATATCAGGTATAGAATGGTTAAGTCTAATAAAAGAAACTTCAACTTTTCCAAACTTAAAAACACTATTAGAATTATAATTAATTATTTCTGGTTTTTCTAAATCTTTATGTTCTACTAATTTACTTTCAATTAACTCTACAGCAATACCAGAAGCAAATATTTTTGGGATCTTAACTTGTTTAAGAAGATAAGGAATACCGCCAATATGATCTTCGTGTCCATGAGTAATAAAAAGAGCTTGTATTCTCTCTTCGTTATCAATCAAATACTGATAGTTAGGAATGACATAATCAACGCCTAAAAGATGATGATCAGGGAACATTTGCCCAGCATCAACGATATATATTTTATTATAAATTTCAAATACGTATGTGTTTTTTCCGACCTCATCTAACCCACCTAAAGCAAAAAAAGCAATATCGTGGGATTTTAATAGAGTTTTTCGACTCAAAAAAACGCCTCCTTCAATTTAATTATTAACTTTCAGTTAGAAATGACTATCCTTGATTACATTTTACTATATCATATTTAAAAAACGCAACAAAAAAGATAAAATCCGCATAAATTGATGCGGAAAATTCATAGATGAGAAGAATTTTAATTTAATATATTAATTATTTTTTAAATGTTTTTTTAATTCCTTGTGTAATTTGTTCAACTAAAACTTCTGGGACATATTTTTTAATATCTACATCATAATAAACTAACTCTTTAATAAGACTGCTTGAAACATAAGTAAGTTTATGCGAAGGAAATAACGCAACAGTTTCAATTTCTTCGTCTAAGTATTTGTTGTAGTGGTATAAAGATATTTCACTTTCAAAATCTGCGACATTTCTTAAACCTCTAACGATGATTGAGGCATTAACTTTTTTCGCATAACGAACAACTAAATCATCAGTGCCATCAACGATAACATTATCGAGTTTGATAACCTTTCTAATCATCTCTTGTCTTTCTTCAAGCGAAAAAGTTTGGGTTTTGCCAATGTTTTTCGTAACTAAGACATATAATTTATCAAAAAGAGAGGCAGCTCTTGTAATAATATCAATGTGCCCATTAGAAACAGGGTCAAACGAGCCTGCATAAACTGCGATTTTCATAAATTCCTCCTTTAATTCCAAGATTATTATATCATAAATATAATCTTGTTTGATAAAAAGATATATTTTTTGGTATAATATTGTTTGAAGGTGATTTTATGAGGATTGAAAAAAGAACAATAGTTATGCAAATAGTGATGTTTACATTTTTCTTCTTTTTCGGTTTGAACTATATTTTAAAAGAATTAATAGTAGACAATAAATTATATGACACTTTGGCTTTAGTCTTTTTAGGGCTAGTAATTGTAGCTGGATTAATATGGTTTTTTGCGACAAAAAAAGATGAACTGATTTCAGCAGAACAGCCATTTTTAAATCAAACAAAATGGTTATTGTATATTGTTGCTGGATCATTGTTGCTAGGAATAGTTAGTGCGTTTTTCCCAGCAGGAAATGATATTTCAAAATATATATTAGTAAGTTCTGGAGCGTTTATGAGTATAACATCGTTGTTTGGCATTTTTATTTCAGTAAGAGCATTTCTTAATAATGAAGAGTAAGAAAACAATGTGTAATTATTAAGCCCATTAGAAAAAATTATAATTTTCAATTAATAATGTTGTATTATTAGTGGTAAAATGCTACAATATTTACGTAAAGTCAAGTGGGTTTAAAATCCACTTGTTTTATTGAGGTGCTAGGTATGAACATTGAAAAGATAAAAGAGATTACACTTGAAATACTAAAAAGGTTTGATTTAGAACTATATTCAATTCGTACAAAACGCGAGTATGGGATGAATATTTTAGAAATATTAGTTGATGGTGATGATATTGATGCTTCAAGTTTAGGAGCAGTCAATGAAAGTATCAATGAAGCGATTGATGAATATTTACTAAACAATTACTATTTAGAAGTATCGACAGCTGGTGCGATTAGAGTGCTTAATTCTTTAGACCAAGTAAAAAGACAAGTTGGCAAATATTTACGGGTAACTAAAGATAATAAAAGTATTAAAGGTGTATTAGAAAAAGTAGAAGATGACACTTTATTTATAAAGATTAATGATAAAGGAAGGATTAAAGTTATTGAAACTTCGTTTAGCGAAGCAGATGAAGTAGAATTAACAGTAAAATTTTAGGAGGATTATTATGTCAGCAGCAAACAAACAATTTTTTGAAGCAATAATAGATTTGGCAGACGAAAGAGGATTAACAATTGATGAAGTTGTTTATAGTTTTGAAAAAGCACTTAGAGCAGCATTTAAGAGTGCGAAAGAACATCAATCAGTAAGAATTGAAATAAATGTGGAAGAAAGAGATTTTGGCGTTTATGAGCAGTTTTTAGTAGTTGATGATGAAGTGGGTTATGATTTAAAAGCTGATCCACAATATAAGCAAATCAAACTATCAGACGCTAAAAAGATGAAGAAGAGTGCAAAAGTTGGCGATGTGATTGAACAAAAGGTGGACTTAACAGAGTTTGGGCCAAAAGCAATCTCTAACTTAAAACAAGTTTTAAAACAAAACTTAACAAAGTATGAAAAAACAAATCTCTATAAATATTTTAAAGAGAAAGAAAAAGAAATGGTTAACGCTCAAGTTATTGATTTTGATGATCGTTTTTATAGAATACTTTTAGATAAAGAAGTAACAACATTATTACCTAAAACAGAAGTATTAGAAAATGATGATTTTGTAGAAGGAGAAAGAATTAAGGTTTACATTACTTCAGTTGAAGAACAAACTCGTGGGCCAAAAGTTTTAGTTACAAGACTAGACAAGAGTTTAGTTGTTCGTCTATTTGAAGATTTAATTCCTGAAGTAAAAGATGGTGTTGTTGAAGTGATGGGCGTATCTCGTAATCCTGGCGATAGAAGTAAGATAGGTGTTCGTTCAACCGACTCTAATGTTGATGCAATCGGTTCGTGTGTTGGGGCTGATGGCACAAGAATTAAAGAAATCGTTAGGGTATTATCAGGTGAGAAAATTGATTTATTCTTATGGTCAGATAATGAAAAAGATTTAATAGCGAACTCGCTTCAACCGGCAGAAGTAATTAATGTAATTGATATTGATCCAAAAGAAAAGACAGCGATTGCGATTGTTGAAGACGATAAGTTATCGTTAGCAATTGGTAAAAATGGTCAAAATGTTAAATTAGCTGTTCAAGCCATTGGTTGGAAAATCGATATTAAATCAGTATCAATGGCAAACGCAGAAGGTATTGAATATTAAAGTAGGTGTTTTAAAATGAAAAAAAAGGTACCAATGAGAACTTGTGTAGTTACTAAAGAAGTTTTGCCAAAAAAAGAACTAGTTAGAATAACTGCAACAAAAGATGGTGTGGTAAGTGTTGATTTAACAGGTAAAGCACACGGTAGAGGAGCATATTTAAAATTAAGTGAAGAAGTTATTTTAAAGGCTCAAAAGACAAAAGTATTAAACAAAAGACTTGACGCTATAGTTAGCGAAGAAGTTTTTAATGAGTTATTGGAGTTAGCGAGAAATGCCAAATAGACTAGGTTTAGCATTAGTCGCTAATAAACTCGCTGTTGGCACGACTTTAGCTTTAAAGGCGATAAGAAACGGTTCAGCGAAGTTAGTTTTACTAGCAAGTGATGCTAGTGAAGCAACAATTAAAAATATTACTGATAAGGCTAAGTTTTATAATGTGCCTGTTGTTATGAAATATGACACTTTAACGTTGAGTAAGCCAATAGGAAGAAAAAACATTAAAGTAATAAGTATTTTAGATGAAGGATTTAAAAAAATGTATTTATAAAAGTTTTAAGTAAAAGGATGTGAAAGAGATGTCGAAAAATTATAAAAGAACTAAACCAGATTACGATGTCGAAGAAAGGGAATTTAAAGAAGTAAGAAGAAAACCTTCTCGTCCAAAAAAACCAAATATTCAACAAACTAAAAATGTAATTACATTTCTTAATAATATGACTGTTGCTGATATAGCTGCTGAATTAGGAATAGGTAATGCAGAGATTATGCGTAAATTAATGGGTTTAGGTGTTATGACTACAATTAACCAAGCTATTGATCGTGAAACCATTGAACTACTAGGAATCGAAATGGGCTTTACAGTTGAAGATGAAGTGGTTACTGATTTAGCAAGGTTTGAAGAGATGGATTTTGAAGATGATCCGAAAGATTTAGTTGAAAGACCACCAATTGTGACAGTAATGGGTCACGTTGATCATGGTAAAACAACACTATTAGATACAATCAGAAATACAAGAGTTGCTGCTGGTGAAGCAGGCGGCATCACTCAACATATCGGTGCGTATCAAGTAGAAGTTAAAGGAGAAAAAATTACCTTTATTGATACACCAGGCCACGCCGCATTCACAGAAATGCGTGCTAGAGGTGCGCAAGTTACAGATGTTACAATTATCGTTGTAGCAGCTGATGACGGTGTTATGCCGCAAACAAGAGAAGCAATTGATCATGCAAAAAGCGCAAAAGTCCCTATTATAATTGCGATAAATAAAATTGATAAACCAGAAGCTAATGTTGAACAAATTAAAACTAAACTAGGAGAAATCGGTATTATTCCTGAAGAGTGGGGTGGTGATGTTCCATTTGTCCAAATCTCGGCTTTAAAAGGAAAAGGAATTGATGAATTACTAGAAGTGGTTTTATTAGTTAGCCAGATGGAAGAATTAAAAGCGAATCCTAACCGTGACGGAATGGGAACAGTTATTGAAGCGAAACTCGATAAGGGGCGTGGTGTGGTAGCGACAGTTATTATTTCTAATGGAAAATTAAAGGTTGGAGATCATATTGTTTGCGGAACTACCTATGGTAAAATTAGAACGATGTCAGATCATACTGGTAAAAGACTTAAAGAAGCTTTGCCAAGCCAACCAGTTGAGATTACAGGCTTAATGGAAGTTCCTGAAGCTGGTGATAAATTTGTTACAGCTAAAGATGAAAGAGAAGCTCGTCAAGCGGCAGAAGCTCGCGAAGCAACTAGAAAAGAAAAAGCGACTAAGCCTCAGAAAGCAGTAACATTAAAAGGCTTATTCCAACAAGCAGCTCAAGAAGAAAAAGAACTTAATTTAATTATTAAGGGAGATACGCAAGGAACAATTGAAGCGTTAAAAGGTTCATTAGAAAAAATTAATATTGAAGGGTTTAGAGTAAACATTGTTAGAAGTGGCGTTGGTGCAATTACTGAAAATGATATTATTCTTGCGCAAGCATCAGAAGCGATTGTAATTGGCTATAATGTTAGACCAATCGCAACAGTAAGAG
Source organism: Acholeplasma sp. (assembly GCA_012839355.1). Lineage (GTDB taxonomy): Bacteria > Bacillota_I > Bacilli_A > Acholeplasmatales > UBA5453 > UBA5453. The sequence goes on along the minus strand of DUNK01000019.1, from coordinate 3,179 downwards.
ATATTGCCAAAAGTTCTGGTGTTGAAATTAGACTTTATAGCGTTATTTATAATGTTATTGAAGATATTGAAAAAGCTATTACAGGTATGTTAAGTCCAGTTTATGAAGAAATAATTACTGGTCAAGCAGTTGTAAGAGAAATCTTTAAAAATTCTAAAATTGGAACTATTGCTGGAGCATATGTTACTGATGGCTCAATTAAACGAAATAGTAAAGTTCGTGTTTTAAGAGATGGCATAGTTATATATGAAGGAAAACTTGGTTCGTTAAGAAGATTTAAAGATGATGTTAGAGAAGTTAATCAAGGCTATGAGTGTGGTCTAAATATTGATGGATATGATGATGTTAAAGTTGATGATATCATTGAAGGATTCGTTGATAAAGAGGTAGAAAGATAATGAGTTTAACATTAGAAAGATTGCAGTCATTAATGTTAAGAGAAATAGCGGTTGTAGTTAACAAAGACAGAAAGATTAAAGGACAAATGTATTTTAATATTACAGATGTTAAGGTTTCTCGCGACTATTCAATTGCAACAGTATATTACACAATTTTATCAGATGAAGAAGAAGAGTTGAAAAGAGCAGAAGAAATCTTAAACGATATCAATAAAGATGTTAGAAAAGAAGTCGCTCAAAAAGTTAAAAACATTAGAAGAATGCCTGCACTAAAGTTTAAATTTGATGAATCATTAGCTTATGGCAACAAAATTGACCAAATTATTGAAGACTTAAAAAATGAGCAATAAAACTCTTTTCATCGCTTTTAACAATCAAATAACATAAAAAACCATTTTGAATTTTCAAAGTGATTTTTTTGAAATGTAAAGTTTAATTTACATATAAAATATTTATAGCGTGATATAATAATAAATGGAAAAGGATTTGTAGATAACTATTTAAAAAACGAACAAAAAAATCTTTTAAAGGAGTGTATGAAGCATAATGCTAGAAGTAAAAAACGCAAAAATAATGTATGGCGATTTTGTTGCAGTAAAAGATCTATCGTTTACAATTAAACCTGGCGATATTTTTGGTTTATTAGGAACAAACGGTGCCGGTAAAACAACAACCTTTAGAATGATTATGGGTTTACTTGAACCAACTGAAGGTGAAGTTTTATACTTTGGCGAAAAGATTGGCTACCATAATGTTGATGAAGTCGGCTATATGATTGAAGAAAGAAGCTTATTAACTAAATTAACAGTTAAAGAGTTAATGCTCTTTCATGGCAGATTAAAAAGTTTAAAAAAAGAAGTAATCATTGAAAGATTAGAGTATTGGTTAGAAAGATTTGGCGTCTCTGAGTATAAAGATAAGAAAATTAAAGAGTTGTCAAAAGGTAATCAACAAAAGATTCAATTTATTACAGCGTTATTAAACGAACCAAAACTATTAATTTTAGATGAACCATTTGCTGGGCTTGATCCAATCAACACGGTTTTATTTGTTGATGCGATTAGAGACTTTCAGAAGAAAGGTAGTATGGTTGTTTTCTCAAGTCATCAATTAGACCATGTTGAATCATTTTGTGAAGAAGTTGTAGTCTTAGAAAAAGGAGAAGCAATCATCAATGGTAACATTGAAAAGATTAAAGATGATTTTCAAAAGAGAAATATTAAAATAATTGGCGATAACATTGATCTTAAAAAATTAAAGAGCATTGATGGAGTTATTGAAGTTAAAAAAGAAAAGGAAATCGTCTATGTAAAAATAGAAAATAATGATGTCGCTAATGATGTGTTTGATTATGTAAAAACATGCGATAACATTATTAAGTACGATGTAGAAAAAGCATCATTGAGTGAAATTTTTGTCGCAAAGGTAGGTGAGGCTCGTGGATAAGTTCAAATATTTAGTTGGCTATGGTCTTAAGAAAAGAATAGCGAGAAAAGCCTTTGTGGTATCTAATATCATTGTATTATTACTAGTAGTTATACTTATCAACATACCTAACTTTACTGGGTTGTTTGGCTCAGGTGATAAAGAATCAAAATATAACATAGATTTTTACAACAATACAGAACAAGTAAGCATGCAAACGGATTTAAGTGGGTTATTGAATGAAGGTTTGGAAGAAGAGTTATATGTCTTAACAGCTAAAACCGGTGAGTTTAATGAAGAAAACTTTTGGGAAGAAAGCGAACAAGATATCGCAATTATAGTTAACGGAACAGTTGCGCAACCAGTAATTGCAATCTATACTGATGATCCGATGATATATGCAAATATAAGTAGAACTTTAGAAGTTTTAATTATTAATTATCAAATTGAAGACTATCAAGTTCCGCAAATAAATCTTGTTTTACCGCCAGACTATGAGAATCCAGAAGAATCAATGATGATATCATCACTGATGAGTTTCTTAGCGTTGCCGATGTTTTTATTAGTAATTATGGCGACACAATTTGTTGGTGTTGATATTATTGAAGAAAAATCAACTAAGGCAATTGAGACGATTATTTCAAGTGTTCCAGCAAACATTCATTTTTATTCAAAAATTGTTTCAAGTGTTGTATTTGTAATAATCCAAGGAGTATTAGCGATAATCTATGGAGCGATAGGCATTGGAATAAGTAAGGCCTTTACAACCGCTGCTGTATCTAGCGGTATGATGACAGGTCAAGAGTTTGATATAATAGTTTTTATGATTGAAATAATGCCTAATTGGCCAGTAGTACTAGCGATGACACTATTGTTCTTAATTTTTGGAACATTATTATATTTAGTTATTGCGGCATTGTTTGCTTCAATGGCAGTAACTCAAGAAGATTATCAGCAGTTCCAAACACCATTAATGCTAACTTTATTAATGTCATTTTATGCAGCGATGTTCGCACCAATGGCTGGTGCTGAAACACTAATTAGAGTTTTAAATTATATTCCGATATTTTCACCGATGTTAACACCTGTGGTTTATGCTTCAGGAATAATTAGCATTGGAGAAGCATTGATATCTTTAGTGCTAGTAATAGGTACATTAGTGTTATTTACATACTTGTTTACGCCAGTATATAAAGTTTCAATTTTAAGTTATGATCAAACAAAGTTTTTCAAACGAATTAAAGGATACTTTAAAAAAGGGTTTCAAATAAACAAGAAAAACAATAAAAAATAATTAATTAAAAGAATGTATGGCAATTGCTATACATTTTTATTTTATAGGACTATTTGTGGTAT
>DUNK01000003.1 GCA_012839355.1 Acholeplasma sp. | reverse complement strand
GAATATTTCACTAATGTTAAACCAGGTCCAGCTTGGAGTGATGCGGATATGGCTGCATTACCAACAGGTTTAGCGGCAAGTGTTCCTTATGAATACAGCGTTAATAGTCCAACTATCACACTGCCAACGCCAACAAGAAGTGGTTATACATTTGATGGTTGGTACACAGCAGCTACAGGCGGAACAAAAGTAACAAGAATTCCACAAGGTTCAACAGGAAATAAAACATTCTATGCTAGATGGTCAATAGTAGATATCTCAATTAATAGAACAAGAACATTAACAGGAACTGATTTATGGAATATGCGTGATTCAGTCAATAACGTCTCACTAGTTAGCGGTTCAATAAGATTAACTAATACAGGTGCAACCGGCGCTATTAACACAAGACCTATGACTATTACAACATTCTATCAATTAGTTATGAGCTGGAATGTATCTAATTTAGGTAACGCAGAGGTTCAATTTATGGTATCAATTGGTACAGGTTCATCGATGAGTAAATGGTTCACAATGGGTTACTGGAAGACAGGAAACCACCGTTCATCATCAGCAACAAGTGATACTTTCGCAAGTTTAAGTGTTGATACTTTAACTAATAAGAACGTTAGTGGAAATACTAAAGTTAAGTTTAGAATAGTTATTACACCTAATGGCAGCGCACCAAGAATTAATAGCGTATCTGTAACGACTAAACCAACTAGTTCAACTGGTGTGTCACCTTCAACATCAGGATTAGCATACAAAGTATTAAATGTTCCAAGAATTGCTCAAATGAGCGTTCCAAATATCGGTAGCGTAATTTGTTCACCAACATCTATGGCAATGATTCTTAATTACTATGGTAAAGGTCTAACAGCTGCTGGAGTTGCTGGAGTTGTTTATGATAGAACTTGGAAAGCATATGGTAACTGGACATTAAACGCTAGTTATGCGGGTCACTTCGGTCTTTATAGTCGAGTTGAGTTTGTAAGCAGCATGTCAGTAATTAGAGATTACATCAATAGAGGTATACCAGTAGCAGTATCAGTAAATTGTAGTTATAAGATTGCTGGTAATCCAGGCTCACCGCAGGCTTATCCAAACGGACACTTATTAGTTGTTGTGGGATTTGAAAGTATTAATGGTGTATGGCATGCGGTTGTTAATGACCCTGCAGTAAGTTCTGCTGATTACGTTAGAAGAAAATATACTGTTGCTTCATTATCAAGTGCGATGGTAGGATTTACATATATAGTGAGCAGTAGTCCACTATAATAAGAAATTTTAAAATAAACTTGAAGCAACCCCACGCACGCGCGGGGTTGCTTTAATAAGTTAATAAAGGGGAATAAATAATGGTTAGTTTGGAATATTTTTTAGATAATAAGTTAGAAGATGGTGTTATGGACATTATTATCTATTTAGAAGATGGTAGTTTACTAACAGATCCAAATTATGAAGATTATAAAGTTAGATCTGTTAAACACGAGGAAAGAGAAGACGGTAAATACTGTATAATTATAGTAGAGTAAGTAATTCATAATGAAAAATAAAAAAATAGTATTTTTAGGAGATTCTATAACTGAGTGTTATAATTTGGAGAAGTTTTATCCTGAGTTTAATGTTTTAAACAAGGGAAAAAGTGGCGATACAACTGTTGATATACTTAATAGATTAGATGAATCTATTTTTAAGGTTAATCCAAATGTTGTAATATTACTTATTGGTGCTAATGATTTAGAATTGTTAAGTAGTACTAGCGAAGAAGTAATTAAAAATATTAAAGAAATAGTTAAAAGAATTAAAGGTTTTAATAAGGCAATAGATCTTTATTTATTGTCTGTTTATCCAGTAAATTACCCAATTAAACCTTTTAGTGTTGGCAAAAGAACGAATAAAGATATTAATACGATTAATGATGCCATTAAAAAAATAAAAGAAGTGACATATATAGATGTCGCTTCTACATTAAAAGATGAAAATGGGGAATTAAATAAAGAATATACTTATGATGGACTTCATATGAGTTTACGCGGATATGAAGTAATTACAGAGGTTTTAAGAAAGAAGATCTTCGGTTTCTAATTTATTTTCCTCTTTATGTTCTTTAATAATATTTGTCTTTTTAAGTAAAAATCTAAAAAGATCAATTAATGGACCTAAAGTAAAGACCGATAGAATCGAAACTGGTCCAAATGTTCCACCAAGTAAAATACCTGAAATGAATAAAATTAAATCAAAACAGATTTTAATAATCCAAAATCTTAATTTTGTTTTTGTTGTAAGAAGGTCAACGACACCTTCAAAAGAACCTAAACCGGTGTTTGAGTACATATATAAGGCAACGCCGATTGCCACAACAACAATACCAGATAAACTAATCGTATATTTTAAAATAATATTATCTGGTGTTGAAAAAGGTAGTATTTCCATATATAAGTTAACTAATAGGCCTGTTAGAAATGCTGATGCAACAGTGCCGATGCCAATCTTTTTTCTATGAAAAATTAGTACGATGATAAAAAAGAAAAGGTTAGCAACAATGTAACCATAACCATATTTGATGGATAAAGTGTTGGCAATTCCTTGGCCGAAAATTGTAATAGAGTCTGAACCGCAGTTTGCGATAACTATTAAGGAATTACCTAGGCCTAAAATAGTTATGCCTAGTAGTAATATTATCCAATTTATGTAGTTGTTTTTTATGTAATTCACTTTATCACCTATTCTTATTGCACCTATATTATAAGCATTTAATTTTAATATTACAATCTTTTTACAAAAGAAAACAAAAGCGTATAAAAATGGTGTGATTTGTGCTATAATATCAAGTGTGAGGACACATTTATTTTAAATAATAGTTATTGAAAATAATATAAAAAAGAGGTTTGAAAATGGACTTAAAGAAATTGATTAATGAAAGAGTGACACATACACGACTTGGCGATGGTGAAATTGTTAGCATCACCAAAAACAACGTTAGTGTAAAGTTTGCTAAGGGAGAAGTTCAATTTTTTTCGTTTCCTAATACTTTTAAAAATAATATAATTAGATTTATTGATATTGACCACGATGAAGTTTTAAAAGAAATTGAAGAAGCTGAGAAAGCCCCTATTGAACCTGTTAAACCTGTTGAGGTTAAAAAGGCAGAGCCTAAGCCTGCCCCTAAACCAAAATCGGTAGAGAAAAAGGAAGAGCCGAAACCAATAGAAAAGGTAGAAAAACCTAAGCCTGTTGAAAAGGTTGTAGAGAAAAAAGAAGAGACTCCACAAGAAGAGTCTGTTTTAGCGACTTTTCAAAAAGATGAGACAGAAGTTTATTTTGATACTACAATAACAGCCAAAGAAGATTATCAAACATTTTTAGAAGAGTTTAAGGAGTACTGGGAAGAAAGAAAACTGCTTTCTTATTTAGTTGTTAAGTATGCAACTAATAAAACAGTCTATAAAACTTTAAAAGCAGATGCGATAAGAATTATTACTAAATCATTAGAAAGAGATGTTACAGACTTAGAAAGGGGATTAGTGACAATTTTCATTTCAATGATTGCTCATAAAGAGTATGATGGCACTATTTGGCCGTATATTGTTCAAGAATTAGAAGAAATATATACTAAAGATGATCAATTACAAATTAATAGAGCAATTAGAACACTTATTGTTGATAATAATTTAGGTGGCGAAGTTAGTGTTTTAATTCATGCTGGTATTTTTGTTAAGTATTATAAAGATTATTACACATTTATGTATGATATTTATAAAGCAAACTTCGAACAAACAATTTTAAATACACCGGTAGAAGAAATCTTAGTTGATACTTTTGTTGGAATTAAGCCAGATTTAATTAAAGAAGAAAGTGATATGTTTTATTTAAAGTTAACTGATACAACATATTATTTAGCTAAATATACTAAACAAGCATTAATTATAAGTCCAGAAGAAATGGCGAAAGTAACTAAACCATTTTTAAAGCATATTGATTTATGGTATCACGAAAATAAATATGATAAGAGCGAACCTGATTTTCATCGTTCTTTAAAGTTATGGTTAGAAATTGAAGCAAATAAAATTACGAAAATTATCGTTAATAGAAATGCTTATATAAGTGAACCTATTTTTAGATTTAATGTTAATACTATGGGAGTATATTTAACATATAAGACAATTAATGTTGTTGGTATTCCTATATTAGATTATCGAAAGTTAGAAGTTCAAGTAGTTGAAGGTAAAAATAAAACAACTTTAGCACTTGATGCAGATTATCGAATTTATCAACGAATTGGTTATTATTCACTAAAAATCCGCGAACAATTAGTTGAAAATCCGCTTGCGAAAGCTAAATTAATTGTTACATATGATAAGAAAGTGATTTATCAAAGTGATGAGAATATTAATAAAGATATGTATATCTTCACTGATAATGGCGAAGAGTTATTATCAACTAAAAATTATACAGGCAATGCCTATATAATTCATAAACCAAAAGAGAAGTTCTTAAATGCGAAAGAATATCCTTTCGTTACTCATAAAGTTTCATTTTTGCGAATTGATGAATCTAACACATTAAAACTTAACGATAAAGAAATTGAACCGACTAGATCATTAAACATGGGTTTAAACGGTAGAAAGATTTCGATGATTAATTGTAAGGTTAACAAGAGAGTCTATGATATTTATCGCACGATTGATAGTTTCGTTTTTGAGTCGAATTTACGAGCAAGAGAGATGATTTTAACCATCAACAAACAGTTTAAGAGTTTAAGCGAAATAGTTGTTCAAGACAACAGAACAAACGAAGATTTTAAGTTTGAAATTGATTTAACGAAGTTGAACTTACCAAGCGATATTTATAATTTAGAAATTAGAGACTTAAAAAACAACATAATTGATTCAGCTGATTTTGTTTATGACGAAAGTATCGCAGTTCATACAAGAGATAAAGCAGAAGATTTAGTTTATGATATTACTTTATCTTCAGCCTTTAATGTTCCACAAAAAGAAAGAAAAGACTTTGATTTAAGAGTTGAAAGTGAACTTAAATATGTCTTTCAACACAGCAGTAAGATGGTTGAATATATCGTTCCATTAAATAAGCCTAGATACAAGTATAAATTAAATAGTCACTGGCAATTATTGGATGATATTGAGTTTATCAGCAATGAACTTTATGTTACTAGTGAAGTTGTTAGAGTTGATGTTTCATTAAAGACAGAAGTGTTTAGCTTAAAAGAAAAATCAACAAATATTGGCTATACAGTCTATGATTTATCAGTCTTAAAAAATAGAAAAGTTAACCCAAATGAGAACGCTAAAATTGTCTTCGTGTTAGCTAATGATGAGAGAATTCAACATAATCTCTATGTTGGTCCAGTAATTGTCGGCAAGCCAAAGACTAAATATACTAAAGAAGACAATTTAATGGTTGAATTTGACATTAAATGTTTTGATAAAGACAAGTGGATTTTAGAGATAACAGATCCGTTTAAAGGTAAAAAACAAGTTGATTTACCAACCAATAAAGCGATTATTACTGACTTTATCCCATTTAAAGAATACACTTTAACAATTAAAGATAAACAAAATATTCTTTATGGTGTTAAGATGACTGACTTTTATGAAGAAAAATTCACATTTGCAGATACATTGGCGTTATCTGGTAAAACATATAAACTTGATAGTTGCGCTTATTTAAATAAAGCAGGCGAAGAAGTTGATATGGAATTAAATGGTTTAGCAATTCATTTTAAACGCAGAGTTACCGATGAACAAGAAATTGCCTTTACAACTTTAAATATTAAAAAAGTTATTTATGAGTGTGAGTTCCAACAAATTATTAGAAACAATGTTATAAGACCATTTAACTATAAAGAAAAAATCTATTGTGAGATTATTACTCCGCGCAGTGAAAGTCCAGCAATGTTAAAGATGGAAGATGTAGAAGGTAATAGTGTGTGCATAGACCCAGCGAAAAATACAATCAAAAATAGATTTAGAAAGAAAGACACGCCAGCGTTATACTTAGTAGTTGATGTTATTAAGAATAGAATCAAATAACATCATTAAAGAACTAGGATGATTTTTAATGATTGAAGTTCAAAATAGTAGTAATAGCGAAACTACAATTAAAAAATATAAGATTGCCTATAAAGAGTGGCTTAAAAAAGATTATATATTAGAAACATTAATGGTAGTGGGTTATTTTGTAGGTTTTTATATTCTTTTAACTGTTTTCTTTTACAAAAAAGATTTTTATAGAATACTATCTTCTTATATTTTAATAGTTATTTTAATATTAGTAATATATAGGATAGTTAAGCCAATTAGTAATTATTATAAAACAATCAAAACATTAAAAAACCAATATCGTTCTGTTGAAGAAATAGTACTTTATATCTTTACAAGTGAAAGATTAGATTGTCCTATAACAACTAATAATATAACCATTAATAAATATAAATATTCTGAGATGAAAAGCATTAAATACAGCAAAAGAAATGATGCGATTATCTTTATGGGCAAAGATAAGAATTTTATCGTTGTATTATTAGAAGGTTATAGTGATAGTGAAAAAACAGAGATTTTTTCATTAATAGAGAAGTTAAAAATAGTGAGGTAGTATCACTATAAGAAAGGAGTATATATGCAAGAGACAAAATTAACAATCGCAGTGATGATTGATTATGATAACTTTAATAATGAAAATTATTTAGAAGTTTTATTTGAAGAATTAAAAGACTTAGGCGATGTTATTGTAAAAGAAGCTTACTATTCTAATTTTAGTGATAATAAATTAGAAGCTAAAGCAATTAAGCACGGTTTTAATCCTGTTATGGCAGTATCTCATTCAAAGAGTCAAAATGCCGTTGATATAAAGATGATTATTAGCATTATGGATTTACTTGAAAAAGAATATATAAATTGTTATTGTATTGCGTCTAATGACTTAGATTTTGCGCCAATCATCGAAAGGCTTAAAAAGGAAAATAAGGTTGTGTTTGGGGCGGGTAATCAAGCGACAAACGCTGATTATAAGAAAAAGTTTGACCGCTTTATAAACGTTGATCAAATTTACAATGCTCGTCAAAAGAGCGCATCAGAAAAAGAAGTTAAAAAAGTTGTTAATATCGTTAAAAAGATAATTTCAGCTAATGAGTCTGATGAAGATGGTTATGTATTACTATCAACAATTGTGAACCAATTATATAAAGAGATGCCAGACTTTAACCCAAAAGTTTATGGAGCAAAAACCAACAAAACCTCAAGTTTCTTCATGAAAGAATTAAATGAGTACTTTCTTACGAAAATGGAAGGTACGATAGTTTCAATTAAATCAAAAAACAAGTAAACAAAAAAGCAATCAGTTCATGATTGCTTTTAAGAAGAAGAGATAAAATAAAAAAGAAAAGACAATTCTTTTAAGAATTTGTCTCACTTTCAATAATGTTATGTTCTTTGTATAAAATAATGTAGTCTCTGATGTACATTATTAATGAGAAAATCATTGCCGCAATAGCTAATATGGTCGTCGTGTAAGATATTGATGTTGGAATGGTAGAATTAATGCCCCAAAGTAAATGTGTTAATAACATTATATAAACAACGACAGCAGATAATTTACCATGCCATCTCGAACCTTCAATTCGTTTTGTGTGTTTGTAAAAGATTGCACCTAAAGCGAGCACAATGCTCTCTTTAAGCGCTAAAACAACGAAGACGATTAACATATATGGAAAACGAATCATTAAAGCGGCTAAGATTGCTGCCTGCATTAGTTTATCAGCGGTTGGATCTAAGATTTTCCCAAGGCGGCTAATTTGGTTAAAGGTTCTTGCAATATAACCATCAATCACATCGCTCACACCTAAAGCAATGATTAAAATGGTTGCATATAAGTACTCTTCTTTAGCAATGTATAACCACAAAAAAACAGGTATTAACAAAATCCTGATAGTTGATAAAATATTAGGAATAGTAAATATTCTATTTAATGGGTCTTTTTGTTTGTTTTCTTCCATCAAAACAAGCCTCATTTCTCGGCAAACATTACTTAATAATAATATAATCTAAAAAGGTGAGAAAGTCAAGAAATCTATAAACATGAACAATGTAAAAAAAGCGTCAATAAAATAAAAGTTTAATAGATTCTTATATTAACAATAATAAAAGGAGTTCATATGAACAAACATAAGAGTAAAACAATCGTACCAGAAAATTATCAGTCAAAATTATCGCTTTAAATTAAGAAGCGTTTGTAAATAATACTGAAATCTGTTTTTAATAAAGCCAATCGCTGTTTGAGTCT
>DUNK01000018.1 GCA_012839355.1 Acholeplasma sp. | reverse complement strand
ATAAATCAAATTTTGTGCTATAATTACATATAAGGAGTTTGCTAATGTTTAAAAGAATTTACACGAATTTATTTAAGCCATCAGAAATAGGAAAATACTTAAAAGATAAAGTAGGATATGTAATATTATATATTCTCTTTTTATCGTTAGTTGTAAATATTCCCTTAATTGTTGAGATTAGTTATACAAATACTAGAGAAGAAAACATTAGAGATGCTTTTACAGCTAATATAGCATTAGAAAAATTAGAATCACAAGTTGTTGATTATGAATATGTTGGTGAAAGTGTTGATCCTTTTTTAATTGGGAATTATATATATTTTGGAGCTAAGAGCAATAAAATTAAATATATGGGTTTTACTTTTATGTTAGAGGATAGCGAATTAGTTCTTTATGCCTCTACACACAAACTTAAGAGCTATTCTTATGTAGATTTAAGATTAGATAATATTGAACTTAATTTAAAAGACAAAACAGACAAAGAGAAAATGAAAGATGCGTTTAGCAGCATTTATAATGATTTTAAAACTATTTTGATAGTTGGTGAAAGTGTTGGACTTGTTATTGGGCTAGCGGTTTTAGCAATATTGATAATTTTACTATTTGTCGGATTCTATTCTATGCAAACACCAAAACTATTAGTAAGATATAGATTTATTTTAATTAGTTATGCATCAACAATTTATTTTTTCACTGTATTATTAGAGAACTTATTTGGTTTTGGATTTTTTCTATAATAGGAATAGTTATGATGATGCTTAACGCTAGAAAAGCATATATAAATACAATTGCAATGACATTAATGGTTAGAAAAGATTTTGAACCACAAGAAACTGAAGAGGATGTAAAGGATGAAGGCGATGGGGAAGGACAAGTTTAGTCTTTTTTTAGAACAAAACAATTTTAAAGATCCAATTCTTCAAAAAGCGACATTAAAAAAAGTTGTTGTTAATAAAACTAAAAAATGTTGGACTTTTTTTGTTGAATTTGATAATAGTCCATCGCTTAAGAGTTTAAAGTTGTTTGTTGAAATGTTAAACATTTATTTTGTAGATAAGCCTATTGTTGATAAAGTTGATTATTTCATATCATTTAATAATCAAACTTTATTAGATAATGAAATAATAGAGTACTATAAATGGTTGTTGAAAGGTCTAATTGAAAAGCAATCAAGTCATTGTGTATATGAAACTTATAAAACAGAATTTATAGATGGTAAAATTGTTTTACATATTGATAAACAATCAGTTAAAACAGCAAAAATTAAAAAACTAATGGACCCGCTTTTAAAGAAACACGGCTTAGATGTTGAAGTTGAATTAAAGGTTGATGAGACTTTATCAACTAGTGGCGATAAACTTCAACAAAAAAAATCTAAAGCACTAACTGAGATGCCGGTTTATCAAAGACGGATTGAAAAAGGAGAAAGTCAAACAGTTGCAACACGAACAAGAAGACGAGGTGGAACAGGTAAAGTTGAACCTATTAGCGCGATTCCTAAAACAAACCGTGATTTAGACATATATTTAAATACCAGTAATGATAAGTATATAACTATTGAAGGCGTTATTGTTGAGGTTGAAGTTAGAGCGCTTAAAAGTTCGCATCTATTGCAGATGATTATTGCTGATAAAGACGATGCAATTATTGTTAAACAGTTTTTAAATAGAGAAACTGATGTCATTGAAGCTAATAAATATGAAGTAGATTATTTAGTTAAAGTTTCAGGAGAAATTAATTACGATACATTTATTAAAGATGTAGTGATAATGGCTAGCTCGATTGAAACAATTGAAAAGATTGATAAGAAGGTAAGAAGAGATAGAGCAAAAGAAAAACGAGTAGAGTTTCATCTCCATACACAAATGAGCAATCTAGATGGTATAGGTAAGGTGAGAGATTATATCGACCAAGCGATAGATTGGGGTCACGAGGCGATTGCTTTTACTGACCACGAAGGATTATATGCTTTTCCTGAGATTGCTAAGTATAGTTTAGGTAAGGATATTAAACCAATTTATGGTGTTGAGTTAGAATATATAGATGAAGAGCAATTTAAGTTAGCATTTCACGACCAAGATATTGAGTTAAGAAAAGCAACATATGTTGTCTTTGACCTTGAAACAACAGGTCTTTCCTATACGCGCGATAAAATTATTGAAATAAGTGCTGTAAAAATTGAAAATATGAATATTGTTGATCAGTTTAATGCTTTTGTTAATCCAGAACAAAAACTTTCTGAGTTTACTATCGAACTTACATCTATAACAGATGAGATGTTAGCGGCCGCAAGAACTATTGAAGAAGTATTGCCTGAGTTTTTAGAGTTTATTGAGGGCTCTATTTTAGTTGCACACAATGTTAAGTTTGATTTAGGTTTCTTATACGAAAAAACAAGAAGTTTAGGATTAGAAGAAAAAGAATATCCTGCTATTGATACAATAAATATTGCAAGATATTTCTATTCTAATCAAATTAAAAGATTTAATTTAAAGAGCGTTGCAAGATTATTCCAAGTGAAACTTGAACAACACCATAGAGCAGAACATGACGCTCGTGCAACAGGCGAAATATTTTTAAGAATGCTTGTTGATTTATATAAAAAAGATGTGGTCCTACATAGTGATTTAAATAAATTAATTGATTTAAATGAGGCATGGAAGTGTGGTTTTACTAACCATATAGTTGTACTAGCTCAAAACCAAGAAGGTTATAAAAACTTATTTAAATTAGTTAGCGAAACATTAACGAACTATTATTATGATGGACCAAGACTTACTAAAGGAACTTTAAACAAATATAGAAAAGGGTTATTAGTAGGTAGTGCTTGTTATAAAGGCGATGTGTTTGAAAAAGCACTATATGATACAGATGAAGAGTTAGAAAAAGCAATGAAGATGTTTGATTACATTGAAGTTCAACCTCCAGCAGCTTATGAACATCTTGTATATGACCTTGGAGAAGACGGGAAATTCATAATTGAATCAGTCATCAGAAAAATAGTTTTAACGGCTCAAAAGTTAAATAAACTTGTTATTGCGACAGGTGATGTTCATTATTTAGATGAAGAAGATGCGCAATATAGAGAAATATATATTAATGCTAGACTTGTTGGCGGAGGACTACACGATTTAGCAAGATATAAGAAATCGCCAATTGTTCCTTTTTTAACGACCGATGAAATGCTTGAAAGATTTTCGTTTTTAGGAGAAAAAACAGCATATGAAATAGCTGTTGACAATACAAAGGCATTAAATAGTAAAATTGAAAAGATTGAAGCCTTCCCTGAAAGGTTATACTCTTTAAGTGATGATGTATTTGAAGAAGGGTTAGGGATTGAATCAATTAAACAAGTTGTTGAAGAAATGGTTTATGAGAACGCTCATAAATGGTATGGTAAACAACTTCATCCGATAGTGGAAAAAAGAATTGAAAAAGAATTAAAAGTTATTATTGATAATGAATATGCACCAATATATTATATATCCTATTTGTTAGTAAAAAGATCTAAAGAAGATGGTTATTTAGTTGGTTCAAGAGGATCTGTTGGTTCAAGTTTTGTAGCAACATTAATGGAGATAACAGAAGTTAACCCGCTTAAACCACACTATAGATGCAAGAATGGTTGTATAACAATTTTTGCTGAGGATCAAAAAGAAATGAATGGTTATGAACTATCATCAGTTGAAAAAGATTTTCAAAAGTATTTTGATGGTGTTTATTCAGGATATGATTTACCTAAAAAAACTTGTCCGATATGTAACGAAACATTAATAAAAGATGGACAAGATATTCCGTTTGAAACATTCTTAGGTTTTACAGGAGAAAAAATACCTGATATAGATTTAAACTTTAGTGGCGACTATCAATCTAAGGCGCACAGCTATGTTAGAGAGTTGGTTGGCGAACAATATGCATTTAGAGCAGGAACAATTCAAACAGTTGCTGAAAGAAATGCAATAGGCTATGTTAAAGGTTATTTAGAGAAACAAGAAATCGAAGATGTTAGAGAAGCAAGAATTAAGTATTTAGCTAAAAGAATAGAAGGCGTAAAACGCTCAACTGGGCAACATCCCGGCGGTATTGTTGTAGTTCCAAACCACAAAGAAATCTTTGATGTAACGCCTGTTCAATATCCAGCAAATGATACATCTGCTGATTGGTACACAACACATTTTGATTACCATTCATTTGAGGCTAATTTATTAAAATTAGATGTATTAGGACATGATGATCCGACGGTCTTAAAGTTTTTAATGGACTATGTAGAAAAACACCCAAACGAGTTTCCGTTTAGTAAAGCAGAGGATATTCCTCTAGATGATAAAAAAGTTTATGGATTATTTAATAGTCCTAAATCAATTAATCTTACAGAACAACAATTAGAGACATCTGTACCTTCGTATGGACTACCAGAATTTGGGACGCCATTTGTTAGAGGAATGTTAGAGCAAACTAAACCAAATACGTTTGCGGGTCTTGTAAAGATATCAGGTTTGTCACATGGGACAGATGTTTGGTTAAGTAATGCTCGTGATTTAATTGCTGGCGATACTGAGTTTCCAAAAGTGTCTTTTGAAGAAATCATTGGATGTCGTGATGATATTATGGTTGATTTAATGACATTTGGGATGAGTGCCGCAAAAGCTTTTGAGATTATGGAATTTGTTAGAAGAGGTTCGCCTTCCAAAAACAAAACTAGATGGGAAGAGTACCAAGCAGAAATGCGAAGAAATAATGTTCCTGAATGGTATATTTGGAGTTGCGGACAAATTAAGTACATGTTCCCGAAAGCTCACGCAGCAGCATATGTATTGATGGCGGTAAGAATTGCTTGGTTTAAAGTACATAAACCGATAATATTTTATAGTTCGTTCTTTTCTATCCGCGCTACGCAGTTTGAACATGATACGATGGTTAGTGGTATAAACGGAATTAGAAATAGAATTAAGGAAATAGAAAAGAAAACTCCAAACCAACAAACAGAAAAAGAAGCTAACTTATTAATTACATTACAAGTAGCTTATGAAATGCATTTAAGAGGGTTTAAGTTTTTACCAGTTGACATTCATAAATCCTCAGCAACAAGATTTGAAATTGAAAATGGTAACGCTCTAAGAATGCCGTTTGCATCAATGGATGGTTTAGGGGTACAAGTAGCAACAGATATTGTTGAATCAAGAAACGAAAAACCGTTTAAAACAGTCAAAGATGTAAACGAAAGAACGAAAATTAACAAAACAGTCTTTGAAAATATGTCAAAATGTGGTGCATTTGACGATTTAATTGAGGAAGAAGACATATTAGAACAGGGACTCTTTGCACTTTAAAATAATATGCGATATAATAATAAGTAGGAGGAATGATGATTTATGGAAAATAAAAGAGGCAGTTCAAATCCAGTATTTGCCAAAATAGAAAGAGACATAGTAGATGTTCAAGGTTATGGTGCATCGTATAAAGGAATAACACTTAAAACATTACTTTTACTATTGTTAGTAGTTGTATCAGGTGTTGCAAGTTTATTATTACTTGTTAATTACCCTAATGTATTTATTGCATTATTCTTTGTTGCAATGATTTTAGGATTCATATCAGTAATGATAGCATCAGCAAGTCCAAGGTTGGCGCCAACATTTAGTATTATCTATGCACTATGCGAGGGAATGTGGTTAGGAACATTAACATTAATTGTTTCATTGGCGATTCCTGAATTTCCGGTTGCTTTTGTAGCAGTCTTAGTAACGCTTGGTATATTTGTAGCAATGTTAGTCTTATATTCGACTAAACTAGTTGTTGCAAGTTCAAGATTTAGACGTGTAATGTTTGGAATTTCGTTTTCGATAATAGCAGTATTTATCACAGTTGGAATTGTATCACTATTTGATAATGGTGCTTTATGGTATGCAATGTTTGGTAATGCTTATAGTCCACTAGTGCTCTTTATCACCTTGTTACTGATATTATATGGATCATTCATGTTAGTTATTAACTTTGATAATGCGAAAATGATAGTCTCTACAGGCGCAGATAAAAAATATGAATGGGCAGTTAGTTTAGGATTGCTTGTATCTATTATTTACATATATGTTCAAGTAATAAGATTAATTATTATAATATACGCTAGAACAAGAAGAGATTAAGAAAGTATAAAACAACTAAAAGACTATAACTAGTTTTGTTATAGTCTTTTTTAATTAGAATGGTTGAAGTTTTAGTAATTTATTTGTATAATAAGTAATAGATTTAATTATAATAATTCGCTATAAAAAAGGAAGTAGTAAATAAAAAATCTATTTTAAGAGAGACTATGGTTGGTGTAAATAGTTATTAGATATTTATTGAATTCGCCCTTTTAGAATTCGTGATTTGCTGCGTTAAAGCAAGTTGAGTGCCGTAACTTTTACGGAATTAAGGTGGTACCGCGGATTAATCGCCCTTAGATTTGCTAAGGGTTTATTTTGTTTTTAGGAGGTATGTTTAATGAATGAAAAATTAAACAAAATAGTAAGTGATGTTAAAGAACAGTTAGCACTTATTAAAGATGAAAACAGTTTTAGAAATTTAAAAAGTTCAGTCTTAGGCAAAAAAAGCGAAATCAACGACATGATGTCATCATTAAGAGATTTGCCTACAGAAGAAAGACCAAGAATGGGGCAGTTAATTAATGAGACAAAAACATTATTAAGTGAACTTTTTAATCTAAAAGATGAGGAATTAAAAAGCGTAGAATTAGAGAAAAAACTATCTGCAGAAACAATTGATGTAACTTTGCCAGGAATTAATGTTCCAAGTGGTTCAACACATCTACTTAAGAATGTTATTGAAGATTTTGAACAGTTTTTTATCGGTTTAGGTTATGAAGTTAAGGAAGGTCCGGAGGTTGAGTTTGATAACTACAACTTCGAAATGCTTAATATTGGGAAAGATCATCCTGCTAGAGCGATGCATGATACGTTTTATTTTAACGAAAATAAACTACTTAGAAGTCATACATCACCAGTTCAAATTAGAACTATGTTAAAAGCTAAGGGGAAGCCAATTAAAATTATTTGTCCAGGAAAAGTTTACCGTAGAGATGATGATGATCAATATCACAGCCATCAGTTTATGCAAATTGAAGGGTTGGTGATTGATGAAAACATTACTATGGGTGATTTAAACGGGACATTAAATGCGTTCATTAAGTATTTCTTTGGTGAAGAGAAAGAAATTAGATTAAGACCTTCATATTTCCCATTTACTGAACCATCTGTTGAAGTTGATGTGTTTGATGGCGAGGAGTATATTGAAATATTAGGGGCAGGAATGGTTCATCCTAACGTTTTAGAAATGGCGGGATATGATTCAACAAAGATGCAAGGCTTTGCGTTTGGAATTGGAGTTGAAAGATTAGCAATGCTCAAATATGAAGTTGATGACATTAGACGTTTTTATACAAATGATGTTCGCTTTTTAAATCAATTTAAAGGGGGAAGAAAGTAATGAAAGTCTCTTCAAATATGTTAAAAAGATATTTAAATAGAAACCTTACACAAGATGAATTATATAAATTAACAAATGAATATATAACTGAAGTTGAGTCGGTTAGCACATTACTTCAAGTAGAAAATCTTGTTGTAGGATATGTAAATAGTTGCATAAGACATCCAAACGCTGATAAACTTTCAGTTTGTCAAGTTGATTTAGGTACAGGTTCTTTAGAACAAATCGTTTGTGGTGCACCGAATGTTAGAGCTGATTCATATGTTATAGTTGCGAAAGTTGGTGCAGTTTTACCTGGCAACTTTGAAATAAAACCAGTTGAGATTAGAGGTGTAAAATCAAACGGAATGATTTGCTCGCTTGATGAACTTGGTTATGGTGAAAAACTTATTGCGCCAGAATATAAAGATGGAATTTATATGTTTGATGAACCACATGAAATTGGTTCAAATGCTGTTACTGCACTAGCGTTAGACCAAGTTTCATTAGAATTAGATGTAACGCCAAATAGATCTGATTTATTAAGCGTATTAGGTTTTGCTTATGATTTAGGTGCAGCAATTGATGAAAAAGTTGACTTTAAGGAGCCGGTTGTAAATGAGACAGGACCTAAAAACCCTTTAAAAGTTACCATTCTTGATGAAGGTTGCAGCAGATATTATGCAAGATATTTAGACAATATTAAAGTTAAACCATCACCTATTTGGATGCAGGCTGATTTAATTGCTTCAGGTGTTAGACCGATTAATAATGTTGTTGATATAACAAATTATGTGTTGATGGAGTTGGGAACACCATTACACGCTTTTGATGCGGATAAATTTAAAACACATGAGATTGTTGTCAAAGAGGCAAGAGATTTAGAAGAGGTAATGACGCTTGATGCCGATATAAGAATACTTAAAAAGGGCGATATCGTTATTTCTAACGGTATAGAACCGGTTGCGTTAGGTGGAGTTATGGGTCTTTTAAATACAATGGTAGACGACTCTACCACTAGGGTAATATTAGAGGCGGCCTCATTTGATCCAAAAAGAGTTAGAAACACTTCTCGCAGACTTGATTTAATTAGTGATTCAAGTTTAAGGTTTGAGCGCGGAATCGATGAAGTTAGAGTTAGAACAGCGATTAATAGAGCTGCTGAATTATTAATTAAATATGCTGATGCAAGAGTTTACGATGGTATTGCGTTTAGTGGTGGTTCATTCAAAAAACCAGAGATAATTAATATTACACCTGAAGAGATTAATAAAGTTTTAGGAACAACATTAACTAAGCAAGAAGTTAAAGATATTTTAAAAAGACTAAATATTATTGAAACAAAAGCGGATAGTTATTTAATTCCTACATATAGAAAAGATTTGACAATTCCTGCTGATTTAATTGAAGAGGTTGGTAGACTTTATGGGTATAACAATATTCCCTTTACAATGCCGAAAAGCAATAAAGCAGGTAGTTATTCACCTAAACAAACCTTTACTAATCAGATTAGAAAGAGATTTAAATATTTAGGATTTAATGAAGTTGTTAATTATAGTTTATGTGAACTTAAAGATATTCATTTATATCGAGATGAAGGTCCACAACCACTTAAACTTTTATATCCATTAAGAGATGATAGAACATATATGAGACATAGTTTATTAAATGGCTTAGTAGGAAATGTGGAACACCATTTATCTAGACAACATAGTGATTTAGCACTTTATGAAGTTGGAAATGTCTATTATGATGATGAAGAGCCACTTTATTTAGCGGCAATAATTAATGGTAATTATATTAATGGAGCATTTACAAAACAAACAATTAAAGGTAGTTTCTATTTAATTAAGGGTATTATAGAAGATTTATTAAAAGAATATAATGTTCAAGTTAAATACATAAAAGAGAGCGATATTAAAGGATTTCATCCGGGCGCATGTGCAAGAATAATGCTTAAGGATAAAACACTAGGCTTAGTTGGTAAAATTCACCCATCAATTTTAGATGATAGTTATGCGTTTGAGATTAATTTAGAGATGTTGTTTGGTGAAGTTAATGCACAAGAAAAATTTGCGGCTATCAGCAAATATCCTAGTATTTCAAGAGATTTAGCAATTGTTGTAGATAAGGGTTTAGAAGCTAGAAAGATTAAAGAGTTAATAACTCAAACAACAAAAGGCTATTTAACAAATTTAGAAGTGTTTGACCTTTATCAAGGTGATAAAATTGGCGCTGATAAAGTATCGTTAGGATTTAGATTAACATTTAATAGTCCAGATAAAACATTGGAAAATGAAGATGTTGATAAGATAATGAAAAGCATTATGTTTAGACTTGATAAAGAATTAAAGGCTGAAATAAGACAATAATTGAGGCGTAGCGCCTCTTTTATTTTCTGTTAATAAATAAATATAGTATAATATAATTGGTGGATAAGTGTGAAAAACATATATGATATAACATTTTCTGAGTTAGAAACATTCTTTCTAAACAATGGCGAGAAAAAATATCGTGCTAGTCAAACATTTTTGTGGTTATATGAAAAGCGAGTTAAATCTTTTCTCGAAATGAACAATTTAAATGATGAAAGCTTGAAACTTTTAACAGATAATTTTTCTTTTCCTATTTTAACGATGATTAATAAACAAGTTAGTGAAGATGGAACAGTAAAATATCTATATAAATTGAAAGATGGAAATTATATTGAAACTGTTATTATGCGTCAGAACTATGGGAATTCAATTTGCGTGACTTCGCAGGTCGGTTGCAATATGGGATGTAAGTTTTGCGCAAGCGGAAAACTAAAGAAAATTAGAGATTTAGAAGCTGGCGAAATGATTGCGCAAGTTATAGAAAGCGAAAGAGATTTTGCTGAAAAAATTAGTAATATAGTAGTGATGGGGATTGGCGAACCGTTTGACAATTATGATAATACTATGAGATTCATTAAAAATGCCAATCATCATAAAGGTTTAAACATTGGAGCAAGACATATAACGGCGTCAACATGCGGTTTAGTTCCGAAAATAAAAGAGTTTTCAGAAGAAAAACTTCAAGTAAATTTAGCGATTAGTTTACACGCTTCTAATGATAAACTTCGTGATGAGATAATGCCAATCAATCGAAAATATAAATTAAAAGATGTTGTTGATGCAATAAAATATTATATGACTAAATCTAATAGGCGAATTACGATTGAATATATTTTGTTAAAAGATATTAATGATCAAAAAGAACACGCTATTGAACTAGCGAATGTATTAAAAGGTTTAAATGTATATGTTAATTTAATACCTTATAATGAAATAGTTGAAGTTTCTTATAAAAAAAGTTCAACAGAAACATTAAAAAACTTTCAGCAAACATTGATAGATAATAAGATTAATGCAATATTTAGACAAGAATTAGGTAGTGATATTGATGCTGCCTGTGGGCAATTAAGAAGTAAAACAGTAAAAGGAGAGAGAGTTTGAGATTAGCGAGAATTATAAAACTTATTGGCGGACTATATACGATTCAAGATTTAAAGTCTGGTGAATTATTAGATGCTGTAGCGAGCGGGAAATTAAGATTTGTAAGAGTAGATGAATACTCACCTTTTAATGTTTCAGTTTCGCGAAGAACAAAAAAAGAGCCGCAAACCGTTCAAATTAGTCCTAAAGTAGGGGATATAGTTAGATATGATGATGAAGACGACAATAATCCAATTCAAGAAGTGTTTGAAAGAAAAAACGAACTTTTCCGTCCTGATATTGCAAACATAGATCAAATATTATTAATGTTTTCAGCGGTTTTGCCAGATTTGAGTTATATATTACTAGATAGATTTTTGGTAATTATGGAGCAAGCTAATATAAAACCGATAATAATTATTTCTAAAATTGATCTAATTAACGAAGAAGAGCATAATGAATTAGAAAGAAATATAATGTATTATAAGAAAATAGGATATGATGTTCACTTAGTAAACAATTTAGATGCTGAGACTTTAGAGGATTTAGAGGATGTCTTTAAAGACAAGGTTACTGCGGTAGCCGGCCAAACAGGGGTCGGTAAATCAACTCTTTTAAATTCACTAAGACCTGATTTAGAACTTAGAACTCAAGAACCAAGTAAAGCGCTAGGAAGGGGAAAACATACAACTAGACACACAGAACTGTTTTTATATAAAGGCGGATTAGTTGCTGATACTCCTGGCTTTTCCAAGTTAAGTTTTGGTAAAATAACAGAAACAGAATTGAAGGAATATTTTATTGAGTTTGGCCAGTATAGTTTGGGTTGTAAATTTAAAAATAGATGTTATCATATAAACGAACCAGATTGTAATGTTAAGAACAATGATGAGATTTTAGAATCAAGAAGAAATAACTATCAATTATTTTATAATGAAATTAAGGATAAAAAGGAGATTTATTAATGAAAGTAGCAACATCAATCTTAAATTGTGACTTTAATAAATTAGAAGAAGAAATTAAAAAAATCTCTACAAGTGATTATTTACACTTAGATGTTATGGATGGACATTTCGTTCCAAACATCTCTTTTGGCTATCCAGTGCTTAAAAATTTAAAAAATATAACAAATATATCGCTTGATTCACATTTAATGATAGAAAACCCATATGATTACATAGATGACTTCGAAAAAATAGGCAGTAAAATTATCACAATACATATTGAAGCAAATAAGCCGATAGAAACAATTAAGCGCATAAAAAATAAAGGAATAAAAGCAGGAATATCATTAAAACCTAACACAAAAATCGAAGAATTGCTTCCGGTTTTAGAAACGATAGATTTAGTCTTGGTTATGACGGTTGAACCTGGGTTTGGCGGACAAACATTTATGAAAGAACAAATGAAAAAAGTAGAATATCTCGCTAAACTAAGGGAAAAACACGGGTACAAATATGTTATTCAAGTTGATGGAGGAATTAATGATGAAACAATAGATTTTGTTAGAAATACCGGTGTTGACATTGTGGTTGCCGGAACTTATATAACTAAAAGTAAAAATCCTAAGAAAGCAATTGAGTCATTGAGATGAAAATAGCTGTAATTTCACCTGATGTTCCAAAGAACATTAAGGGTATAGTAAACATTGACGAATATGTAGTTTATGCTTGTGATGACGCGGTTAGTGAACTTTTAAGGCAGGGTATAAAGATTGATTTGGCGATAGGCGATTTTGACTCTTTGCGGAATCACGATTTGTTAAAAGGTTTGAAAACAATCAAACTAAATAAAGAAAAAGACTTTTCAGATACTAGTTATGCTATAAATCATGCTTATAACCATTCTAATAAAGTCGTTTTAATTGGCGGCATTAAAGGTAGTAGAGTTGATCACTTTTTAGCTAATGTCGTATTGCTTGATAAGTATAAGAATCTAGTGATGTTTGATGACACTAATAAGTTATACATATTAGAAAAAGGAACTCACAATATAAATAAGGAAAACTATGACTATTTAACAATATTGCCTGTGACTAATTCTATAATTTCTATCAGCGGAACTAAGTATATATTGAACAAAAAAGAGTTGAATGCTTATGATACTTTAGGGCTTTCTAATGAGATTGTTAGAGACAAAGCAACTATAGAAATTGATCAAGGAAAGGTTTTAGTTGTACAATCGAAATAAAAAAAAGGCAATAGCCTTTTTTTATTCTTAAACGCGATTAGGAACGCCTTTTTTTAATGCTCTCGCAGATGCTTTAACTTTCTTTTTATTTCCGTTCTCATCTATGATTGTAATTGTTTGTAAATTAGCTTTCCAAGTTCTTTTCGTAGCGTTTAATGCGCGACTACGTTTGTGTCCAAATGAAGTCGTTCTTCCTGTAGCGTAACATTTTGCCATATTCTCACTCCTTTACGTTAAAATCAACGTCTTACTTATATTAACATAAGTATATTAATAATACAAGAGAGAAAAATTTTAAAAGTAAAAAGTTTGTAAAAATTGTGGTAAAAATGTGTAAAAAGCGGTTTCACTCGTGTTAAAAGTAATGAATGTTTGCTTTTTGAATAGTTATAGATTAATATTATAATGAAATTATAGTTTTAAATTTAGACATCATTTTAACACAAGCAAAACAAAACATTTGGAAACAAACAAAATTAAGATAATAATTAATATTTATATAGAATAACTAAAACTCAATCCGAATTTCTAAAATGTTTGTTTAGTGCTATGACATATGGAGGAATTTATTATGGTAAAAACACTAAGCGGAACACTATTTAAGAATATGATTGCAAATGGTGCTGCTAACCTTAAAAATAATCATCAAGAAATTAATTCGTTAAACGTGTTTCCTGTACCTGATGGTGATACAGGAACAAATATGCAAATGACAATTATGGCTGGGACAAACGAAGCCGTTAATACTAATAGCAAATCAATCGTAGATGTATCAAAAATCCTCTCTAGAGGATGTTTAATGGGCGCTAGAGGAAACTCTGGGGTTATTTTATCGCAGTTCTTTAGAGGTTTGTACTCTAAACTATCAATTATTAAAAATGGAAGTGCAACGATAGATGAGTTTATTGATTCATTGGTGGGGGGCTATGAAATGGCATATAAGGCCGTTATGACGCCGGTTGAAGGAACAATCTTAACTGTTGTACGAGAGTCTGCGGAAGCTGTTAAAGCAAGAAGATCTGAAATTGATAGTATTGAGGATGTGCTAAAGATCTATTTAGAAGAAGCAACAAAATCATTAGATAGAACACCAGAAATATTACCTGTTCTTAAAGAAGCTGGAGTTGTGGATGCTGGTGGAGCCGGATTTATCAAGATTATAGAAGGTATGTTGTTGGCTGTACAAGGCGAAAAAATCGAGATTTTAGATGAACCAATAATTCATGAAACGCCAAAAGAAGAAAACATATTTGAAATTAATCAAGAGGATATTAAGTTTGGTTATTGTACAGAATTTATTGTAAAACTATATGATCAAGCTAGTTTTAACCAAAAAACATTACAAGGAATATTAGAAAACATGGGCGATTCGCTAGTTTTAGTGCAAGATGAAGAGCTTTTAAAGGTCCATGTTCATACAAATCAGCCTGGAGTTATCATTACACTTGGTCAAAAGTATGGTGAATTACAAACTATGAAAGTTGATAACATGAGATTGCAAAATTCTGCAATGCTTGAAAGTTTTGATAGAGAAAATGTGATTGATGACAATGCTTTAACTGATAGTGACGAAGTTTTCCAATTAGTTAACGAAGAACGCGTAAATTATGGTATAATTGCAGTTGCTTCAGGCGTTGGAATCAAAAAAGTCTTTAAAGAACTAGGCGTACACTATATCATAGATGGTGGCCAAACAATGAATCCACCTACTGATGAATTTGTTAAAGCGATTGAAGAATTGAATGCTGATAACATTATTATCTTACCAAACAACGGAAATATTATATTAACTGCAGAGCAAGCTGCTCAATTAGTTGAAGACTCAAATGTTAGAGTTTTAAAAACTAAATCAATCCCTGGTGGATACTTCTCAATGATGATGTTCGATGAAACTTTAGATATTGACGAAAATATGGAAGTAATGACAGAGGCTTTATCATCAGTTAAAACGGGTGAATTAACATACTCAGTTAAGGATACTACTTATAATGGTTTTGAGATTAAAAAAGGCGATTTTATCGGTATTACAGGCGGAAAGATAGTAGCTTCAGCAGAAAAAAGAATTGATTCTATGAAGAAATTAATTGATGAATTAATTGATGAAGAAACTGAAATTACAAGTATCTTTTATGGTAGAGATGTAGAACTATCTGAAGCAGAAGAGATTAGTGAATATATCTACTCGATTAACCCACATGTTGAAATAGAGTTGATTGATGGTAGACAAGACATATATTCATATATAATTGCAGCAGAATAATTAGAGGCTCCGGCCTCTTTTTTTTTTATGTTTTGAAAGTAATGTTATAATTTGATATAATAAGGTAGTAAAAATGCGGAGGTGGCGGAATTGGTAGACGCGTATGGTTGAGGGCCATATGACAGATGTCGTGAGGGTTCGAGTCCCTTTCTCTGCACCAAGCAATAAATATATTAAAGGAGCATTAAATTATGAAAATCAAAAAAGGCTATTTAGTTAGAGAAGTTGCTGGCGAAAATATCGTAGTGTCAACAGAAAAAAGAGAGGTTGACTTTGACTATATCATCCATTTAAATGACTCAGCAAAGCTATTATTTGAAGCTTTGATGGAAGATGATTTAGAAGAAAAAGATCTGGTTAATATTTTACTTGATAACTATGAAGTTGAAGAAGATGTTGCAGCTAAAGATGTCAGCGAATTCGTTGAAATGCTCAAGTTAAACGATATTATATGATGGAAAAGGATAAAGGCATTAATGTTTTTGATGATATTGATGCACTTTTAGAAGTTTCTGATGTAACATTAACAGTAACTGGCACATCAATGTGGCCGTTTTTTAAAGAGAATAAAACAAAAGTTAAACTAGCGAAAATTACAGAAATTAAAAAAGGAAAAAGTTATCTTTTTGAATTTGAAGGAAGACACGTTATTCACCGCCTTGTTAAGATAAAAGGTGAAGATTTAATCTTTAGAGGTGATGGTAATGTTAAAAGAGAAACAGTTAAAAAAGAATCATTAATTGCAGAGTTAGTATCTTATAAAAATAAGAAGAAAGAGATTTTTGTAACTAGTAAAAAATACAGATTTAAAGTGTTTATTTATAGATTATTACCAAGAAGGATAATTATTAAACTATTTAAGAGAATAAAATGACAAACAAACAATTTTTAGAAATAATTAAATGTGCATTAAAAGGCGAAAAATATGCTAAAAAAGCTGAAGATGAAAAAGAGATTTTAATTCAAGCAGAGACTAATGGATTAATACCTCTTTTATATGTTGGTGTAGATGAAGGTGTTTTTTCTTCAGAGAACTATAAAAAATTAAAGAAACATTTTTTCGCAAATGTATATAATGATGATGTACAAAAAAGACTAATAAAAAAGGTTAATGAAGCGTTTAATGATAATTGTATTGATCATATTTTTCTAAAAGGAACACATTTAAAAGAAATATATCCTGAGAGTTATTACCGTCCGATGGGTGATATTGATGTTGTTATTAGAAAAGAAAAAAGCGAAGAATCTAGAATAATTTTTAAAGAAGCAGGTTTTAAAAACTATAGCAGAACAGCTGAACATGATGTTTATTTATATGATGATTATTTTGTAGAAGTACATAGATATATATATGTAAAAGAAGGCAGCAAAGATAATAGTCCTTTATTAAGAGTATGGGATTATGCTCTAAAAATGGAACATTATCAATATAAACTTGATTATGCATTTGAAGGAGTATATTTACTATATCACTTGAAAAAACACGTTCTATCAAGCGGAATAGGCATTAGAAGTGTTTTAGACATTACAATCTTTTTTAATTACTATGAAAAAGAAATTAATAAAGAGACTTTACATGAACTTTTAAAAGAAACTAATTTAGAAATGTTTTTCCAGACAATGTTATATATAAATAAAAAAGCTTTAGATCTTGATTCGCCATTCTTGGATAAAGACTTTAAAGTTGAAGAAGAAGATTACCAACAAATGTTAGATTATATTTGTTTGTCTGGCATTCATGGAAAAAGTGGAAACATTAATGTAATGGCTCCGCGAGTGGCAAAAAAAGGAAAATTTAGAACGTTTTTGAGACTTGTGTTCCCTACATGGGCATACATGAAGGAAAACTATCCATGGTTAAAATATTTGCCGTTTTTATTACCATTTGCGTATTTGATGAGGGGATTTAAGTTTATCTTTAGAAAAAGAAAATATACTAAAGCTAAGTTAAAAGAGTTAAAAACTGCTGGTAAAAACGATGATGATGTTGAAAATTTAGAAGAAGTCTTTAAGAAGATGGGATTATAAAAAAACAGTTAAATCAAAGTAACTGTTTTTTAATTAAGAATCCTTTTTCATACAATCATTATAAATATTTTTAACGATTAGATTCATTTTGTCTAAATTTTTTTCAATATCTTTCATTAAGGCTATTTGGGCTCTCGCTCTTCTTAGGTTGTGTTCATCATCACTTGCTTTGAAGTATTTATCACCATTCAAATAATCCTCTAAGAACCGCATTGATAACTCATAAGTCATTAGTAATGCACTAAAGGCAAGGTGCTCAATCTCGGTCTTATTCATCATTTTAGCTGTGTTTTCTAAAAAGCCTTTTGTAAATAGTTCAAATAAATTTAAATCAATTCCAACTTTTGTTAAATCTCTATCGTCTTCTTTACCTTTATTCGCTCCATATCTTATGGCATCACCAAAATCATAAAGAATTGAGCCAGGCATTATTGTATCTAAATCAATAACTGATAAAGCTTTTTTAGTTGTTTTATGAAAAATAACATTATTTAGCTTAGTATCGTTGTGGGTAATTCTGTATGGTATTTTTTTCTCTTCTAGTAAATCTACTATAACGGGAGCATAATCTTTCTTTGATAGTAAAAAATCTATTTCAGGCTTCGCTAAGCGAACTCTATCTACTAAATCAAGATTGACACTAGTTTCAAAATTTTTAAAGCGGATTTTTGTGTTATGAAAGTTAGCGATAGTTTCAACGATTTTTTCAGCGTTCAAATCTTGGATGTATTTTTGAAACTCACCAAAAGCTAAGCCGGTTTCATAAAATAGATTTGGTTCAACAATATCATCAAAAGAAACACCGTCTTCTACAAAGGTATAAACTCGCCAATATGTGTATGTGTCGCTGCAAAAGTAATAATTCTTATTATCCTTGGTTTTAATGATTTTTTGATACTCATTACCAGGAAAATTAATATTTACATATGCAGTTACAATTTCTATATTATTCATTAAACCTTCAACGTTTTTAAAAACACGGTGGTTGATTCTTTGTAGGATGTATTGTTTTACTTTAATTTTTCCTTTGGTCTGCACTAAAAAAGTATCATTGATATGACCGTTACCATAGGGAATAACAGAAATAAATTTTTCTTTAATGTCAAAGTTTTCAAAAATTCTTTGTTCATACATGTATAAAACCTCATTTAATAATAAAATAATTATGTTTTGATAAGATGAGACAATCTTTTTCTCCCTAAAAAATGGTCCAATATTATAATACACTAAATTGAACAATAAAACAATCCAAACATTTTTAAAGTTTGTTTTTTATTTATATAAAAAAATATTTAAAAGATAGACATTTTTTATACTTGTGTCCAATAAGATGAACTTGATGATGGTTTTACGTTTTTAAAACCGCCTCTAATACATTCATAAGTTTGATTGTTATAAAAAACTTTTTGACCTTCATAATAAACTACATAAGGAAACCAGTGAAGTGGATTAACATTAGTAACTTCTTCCCAATAAATAGTTTGAGTTGGTGGTTGTTGCGTAAATGTATTAGGATCGTGCGGCAAAGTTTTTCTTATATAATATGTGCCTTCATAATATACATAATCATTAACGACATAACGGTGAAAACTACGATATTCTTTAGTAGATTCACTCCATCTCATTGGAACGAGCAAATTAGTGTTTGGGACTTCAGGATCATGATAATTATCATTTGAATTAATGTTGCGCAAAGCTACATATAAAACGCCATTTTTGATTACTAAATCATCCTTTTTATAATTGGCGTTTTGGTCGTAATCATAAACAATGCCTGTATGCCAATAACCTAAATTAAGGTTTTGTTCAGCGGTTTGTGATACGTTGTTAGGAATTTGATACCAAACGGCACTAATAGTAATTGAACCTATAAATATGAACGATAAAATAATGAATAATAGTTTCTTTTTCATTGCCTTGTCACACTAAAAGTTGTTAGTAAGTTAACAACTTTTCCTCTTATTAGATTATAAATAGCAACAGTTGATGGTTCAGTTAGCGATACAGTAATAGTAACAGTAGCAGCAGGGCCTCCAATTATTAAGGTCGGGTTATCAATGCTCAGGTTAGTGACGATTAAATCATTATAATCTGTAGCATCAACTATAGTTGCTGTTACAACACTATTTAAAGTAAAAGGTGTTGTATCAGTTGTTGTTCCACCGTTAATATCAACCAATGAAACTGTGTACGTTTCAAAACTTTGCTCATTTCTTTTATCATGCCTAACATTTTTTTATAAAATAAAAAAAGAACAGCTCCAAAATAATTATATAGAATAACTGTATATTGTCAAATGAAAAAGCTGTTATAAACAATGAAAACAATTTCATAAAAAGTTAAATAAAAATTATTGAATTGATTAATGTATATAACATAATACACATCGTTATAACAATATGTTATAAAATATAAAAATTAAAAATTAAAAATCTTATCATAAAAACAAATATAGAGTATAATAGTATATGAAATATAATTGTTGTACAATTTATTTAATTTGATAAAAGAGGGTGTTGGCATGAGAAAGATAAAATCACTATATTTATTACTTGTAATAACATTAGTAATGTCATTTCTTTTTTCATGTGCTGATAAGCCAGTTGCTGGACCAGTTAATATCAATTATGATTTAAAAACATATACTTTAAATTGGGATAAAGTTAATAAGGCAACTCATTATATTTTAGATATTAATGGTATCTTATACGAATCAGAAACAAACGAGTATTCATTTAGAGAAAGTGATAAAGGATTATATAGAGTAAAAATTAAAGCAGTTTTTAAAAATAAAGAATCGATTTATTCCAATACAATAACATTTGTTGTAAGTGATAATGTTAAATTATTAATGTATTCAGATGGAGAGAGCTTGTACTGGGAAGCTGTTGATGGAGCAACATATGAAATTAATTATTTTGAAAATCTAGCTTTAAAAACAGTTATAGTTACTCAAAATGTATTTCCTATCCCTCAAAGTTTAAAAGAGGGAGTTAATGAAATAAGATTAAAAGTTTATATGGAAGAAAAAGTAATTTCTGACCAAACAATTACGTTAGATTATAATATGATAAGAATATTTAAAAACTCACCATATATCATAAGAGCCTATAAGGCTAAAGAGGTTTACATGAACGGAAGTAAAGCATATGGTGTCTCTGTGAGAGAAGAAAACGTCAGATTATCGCCATCTTTAATTTCTAAACATGGTGGTGAAACATATATAAGCGTTTCAGGTGAAGAAAATGTTATGAAGCGAGTTTTAATATTACCTGAACCATATGAATTAGAGTCTTTTTATATTCAACCTTATGTTGGTGAAGATGTTAAGTATAAGTTTTCATTTAAAGATTATGTAATTACAAAAATAGAAGGGTTAAATGTGAATGTTGATTATAGAATTGAAGTTTTCTCAACATTAGTAATTAACAAAGATTATATAAATAGATATATTGAAAATAATCCGACAGCTTCAAAAATTGGCTTAAAAGTGTCTTTAACAAGTAATGGTATAAATGAAGAATTATATTTAGAAATAGATTTAAATAAAGGAAGGATTGAGTGAAACAGTTTAAACGAACATTATATTTATTAACAACGATATTTGGCTTACTTTTTGTGGTAGGATGTTTTAAACAAACCCAAACAGTAACATTTTTGTTAGGGTATGATGAACAAACTTATGAAGTTGTTGAAATAGATAAAAACACTAGAGTTACTAGACCACAAGACCCTGAAAGAGAAGGGTATACTTTTCTTGACTGGTATCAAGGTGATGAACCTTATAACTTTAACGAAGTTGTTAAAGAAGATCTTGTGTTAAAAGGTAAATGGAATATAAGATCATATAGAGTAAATTTTGATGTTGATGGTATTAATAGACAATTAGTTAATTATAAAAATAAGGCAATAGAACCAGAAGAACCTACTAAAGAGGGTTATACTTTTTTAGGTTGGTATTTGAACGATGTATTATATGATTTTGATAGTGAGGTTACTAGTCACATAAGTTTAACTGCCAAATGGGAGGAAATAACTTCTAATCCGACTATTAAATATACAGTTACATTTAATCATGGTTACGATTCTCTAACAACGATTAAACAAGTAGAAGAAGGTAGTAGAGTCGAAGAATTAATTCTTGCAGATAGAGAAGGTTATAACTTCTTAGGTTGGTATTTAGATAATCAGCTGTTTGGGTTTGATACAATAATTACTAGTGATATAACTCTTTATGCTAAATGGGAAGAAGTAGTCGTTCCGGTTAAAAGATATAATGTTACTTTTGATTATGGCTATGATGGTATAAAAACAGTTAGACAAATAAATGAAGGAAATAAAGTGGAAGAGTTAACTCCTTCAACTAGAGAAGGTTATACATTTATCGGTTGGTATTTAAATGAACAACCATTTGATTTTGATACACCAATTATAGAAAACATAACATTAATTGCTAAATGGCATGAATTAGTCCAAACATATACTGTAACTTTCAATAGTGACGGGGGGAATTATACGCCTGATTCTATAACAGACATTGTTAGTGGCAGTTTTATTGATGCTCCAGAAACTAATCCAGAAAAGTTATATTCATTCTTTTTAGGTTGGACTTACAATAATGAAATAGTTAATTTCCCATTTAAAGTTACAAAAAACTGTGTATTAACTGCTAAATGGATGGATATAGAATCTAATAATATAAACATTTCTAGTTTTATGTTGTTAGATGAAGGTGAACGAGCAGTCATAACCGGAATTATCACTTCATTTAGTTTATATGAATATATAAGCATCGAAGACGAGACAGGCGCTACTTTAGTTAAAATAACAGGCTATAATACTAGAGATTTAGAAAACATAGGCTATAAAAAGGGCACAGAAATAGCTGCATATGTTACAAAAACAACTATCGGGTACTTGACTGTTGCAGAAACAAGTATGGATGTAGTGCTTAAATATTCGTTTACTCAACCTGTTCCAAATAGTGTAAACATTACTGGTTATACGACACTAACGAACTTTAAATATCGCTTAATTGACCATGATGGTCTAGTTATAACTAACATTAATGATGTTGGGAATAAACTAATCTTTACTTTAGAAACTGATGGACTTACATTGAGTGCGATATATGATATTAGGTATTATTTTGCTAATTATGAGCTTTTAAGAGAGTTAAAAGTAAATGATATAGTTGAACTTAAGAGTGTTATCTTAATCTATAATGGTTATTATTTTGTTGGAATTGGTAGTAATTTAGAAATTAATAAGGTTGGCACTTACACTGACCCAGAAGAAAAACTCTTTAAAATCTTTTATTTAAACGATACTCATGGAGCAATTTTAAATAATGGTTATGAACTAGGATTAGCGAAGATTGGTAATTATATTAAAAAAGAATCAGACCAAGATTCAATCTTTATTACTGGTGGAGATATGTTTCAAGGTGAACTATTATCTAATTCAAGTAAGGGAGCAGTGATGATAGAAATATTTAATAATATTGGTCTTGATGCGTTTGTGTTGGGAAACCACGAGTTTGATTGGGGATTAGATGTTATTTTATCATATTTTGACCCAAATACAACAGGTGTAAAAGCGAACTTTCCACTCTTGGCTGCGAATGTTAAGAGAAAGGTTGATAATGAAAGACCAGAGTTTATTGATAGTCACGTTATTATTACAAGAGGAAGTTATAGAATTGGTATTATCGGTGTTATTGGCAAGGGTTTAGAAAGTAGTATTATGAGATACCGAGTAGAAGATTATTATTTTGCAGATCCTTATACAGCTGTTAGTGATACAATTAATGAAATTGAAAGTTTAGTTGATTTTGTTTTAGTAGTTAATCACGACAGTGATTCTAGCTTTAATAATGCTGTATCAACGCTTCCAAAAGTAAGAGGAATATTTAATGGGCACACACATCAAGTTGAACAATTTTATCCAAATGATATTCCTTGTATGCAAAGTGGTGGCAACGGACAAAGAGTAGGTAGAATGGAACTACTAATTAATAAAAATACGGGATATTCGCTTGTTAACTCATCAATAACTAATCTTTATAATCATGAACACTTAAATTCACCAGATATGGAAATAGAATTTATTATTAACACTTATTATGATTCTGTAAGACATTTATATGAAGAAGAAATAATTAAAGCTAATAGAAATTTAAGTCAAAGCGAACTTGCGTTTTTCATTGCTAAATTGATGGTAAGCGAAGCAGAAGGAGCAGTTTTAGGAATTCAAAACTCAGGCGGTACAAGAGCATCTATTTATCAAGGTTCAATAATGGCCAGTGATGTTTTCAAGGTTTCTCCATTTGATAATAGAGTTGTTAGCGTAGAAATAACAGGAGCAGATTTAAAGACATTATACAATCGTGAAACATATACATATTTAAAAATCCCTTATGATAGTATCGATGATTACGAATATTATAGAGTTGCGACAAATGATTACTTTTTCTATAACAATTTTAATAGATCAATTTTTGAAAGTGTTTATGATGAAGTAATGATTCATGCAGATTTATATGAGGCATTCTATGCATATTTAGTTAGATTGAAAGATGCAGGTTATACTTACTTTGAACCAGGTGCGGGAATTGTTGCATCGTACAATATGCCATTATATTTTTACGCAGAAAGAAAAGAGACTAGTTTATATTTAAGTTGAAATACGTAAATGTAAAGAACTCGTAAATACTTGTCAAATACTCTTTCTTGTTGTAAACAAGAGAAAATTATGTTAATATATTTAAGGCTTTAAAATAAAATGTGAGGTGGTTTTCTTGCAAGAATTAAAGACTTTATTAGAAATTGAAAAGGAAGCATCTAAAATTGTTAATAATGCTTTAAAGAAAAAAGAGAAAGTTAAAGAAGAAGTAGAACTTTCTATTAAAGAATATGAAAGCGAAAAACTTAAAGATGTTGAAGCAAAGATTAAAGAATTAAATAAGAATACCGAAAAAGAACTACAAAAATTGACTGAAGACTTTGAAAAAGAATTAAAGGAATTGAAAAAATCTTTAAGCAAAGATATCGATAAAAAGGTTGATAACACAGTTAAGAAATTACTAGAGGTAATTGTTTTATGAAGGTAGCTGTTAAAAAGGTCAATCTTTATGTTACAAAAAATCAATATGAAGAGTTAATGAAGATACTTCAAATGAATCAATTTATGATGATTGAAGGTAACGATAACTCAAGTAAAACAGAAGATGTCAGTAAAGATGAAGAGTTAATTTTTAGAATAGGTCAAACGATTAAGTATTTAGAAGGATTTCGTGAGAAACGAAAGTTTTTCAACTACAAAGAAGCATCGTACGAAGAGTTTGATGATCGTTCAGGAAACTACTTAAAACTTTTAGAGACGATTGAAGGATTAGAAAAAAGAGAAAACACACAAGCATTAAAAATAAAAGATTTAGATAAAGAGATAGAAAACTATCTGCCTTTTATCAACAATGAATTAAATTTAGAAGATATGTCTAGGACAAGATATATCGATTTTTATCATGGTTTTATTCATGAGAAAAAAGTTGAAGAATTAAAGGAATTATTTATTCGAAATGATATAGCTCATAGTTTTTTTGGAGAAGATAAAAGAGGCGTAGCTATAACGTTTGCCGTATTAAAGTCTGATGAAAAAACATACTTACAAGAAGCAAAAAGACTAGATTTTAAAGAAGTGAAAATGCCAGTTTATGATGGCAATATAAGTGAATATATTGATAATTTCAAAATAGAAAAAATTCAATATGAAGTGTTGTTAAAAGAAACTCAAAAAGAGGTTAGTTCTTATTTACAAAACTTGAATGATTTATATATTTATGCTGATCAAATCGCAAGTGATAAAGTAAGAAAACAAGCTCCTTATGAAGTTCATTCAGAAGAATTAAATATTGTTAAAATTAATGGTTGGATTAAATCAAAAAGAGAAAACGAATTAAAAGAAGTTTTAACAAAAAACGAGATTGCATATGAGTTAGAAGATGCAGTAGTAGCGGATGATGAGATTGTTCCTACGGCACTAGAAAACAATAAGTTTGTTGAACCGTTTGAAATGATAACAGAACAATTTGGGACTCCAGGTGGTACAGACTTAGACCCTAACCCATCAATGAGTATTTGGTATTGGATAATCTTTGGGATTATGATGGGTGATATTGGTTATGGATTATTATTAATTTTAGCTTGCGGACTTGCGATTAAGTATTTAAAGCCAAAAGGCGGAACAAGAAAACTACTTACGGTGTTATTCTATGGAGGTTTTACAACAGTTCTCTTTGGAATACTTCATGGTTCATTCTTTGGGTTTGATTTTGATTTAGGTGCGATAATCGGTTCACTCTTTAATCAAAAGTGGACACTTGTGTTATTAAATCCTATCAATGATGCCTTAACTATGTTAATATACGCTCTTATCTTAGGGTTTTTCCAAATAAACCATGGCTTAATCTTAAAAGCGATTCGCTTGTTTAAATTAAAAGATTGGCAGGGAGCAATTGGTGAAGGTATTGCAATTGTGTTAATATTAACAGGATTAGGGTTAGTAGTTTTAACATTCGTTCTACCAAGTTTAAGTATGTGGGTAGGAGTAAGCGTAATTATTTTAGGTGTATTCTTAGTGTTAGTTTTTACCAGCAACAATCAAGGAATTTTAAAAGCTATTACAGGAAAACTTGGCGGTTTATATGGATTAGTTAACCAATTATCTAATATCCTTTCGTATTCAAGATTATTAGCACTAGCATTATCAACAGCAGTTATCGCTTTTACATTTAATACACTTGCAGGAATGTTGGCTGGTAATATATTTGGAATATTGTTATCAATAGTTATATATGTAGTTGGTCATATATTCAATATAGCGATGGGTTTATTATCAACTTATATTCATGACTCAAGATTACAATATGTTGAATTCTATGGACAATTCTTTGATGGTGATGGAAGAAGTTTTAGACCATTATCGTTAGAGTTAAATCATTTAAATGAAGTAATAAATAATAAAGATTTTGGAGGAAATGAAGTATGATGAATTTTGGAATGGTTATGGCGTTAGTAGGTGTTGCAATTGCAGCATCATTAGGACCTATTGGTAGTGCAGTAGGAATGGCAAAAGCTGGTAATGCAGCATCAGGAGTATTGCCTGAAAAACCAGATTTATATGGTAGAGTTTTAGTAATTCAAGCGCTTCCTGGTACACAAGCAATTTATGGTTTCTTAGTTGCAGCTTTATATTTAACCAAGTTAGGTATCGTTGGTGGTGATTTAGCAACTTTAACAGCACATCAAGGCTTTGCATACTTGTTTGCATCAATTCCGGTTGCTTTAGTTGGACTAGTTTCTGGTATTTACCAAGGGCAAGTTGCAGCATCAGCTATTACAATGACAGGGAAAGATTCTAGTTTAGCAACTAGAGGTATGATTTTAGCAGCGATGGTTGAGACTACACAATTATTAGCGTTATTAGTTACAGTATTAATTTGGCTTTCATTTTAAAAAAGAGGGATAAGAAATGGGTTTAAAAAAATTAATTTATGAACAAGCAAATGAACAAGCCAAAACTATCTTAGCAGAAGCAAAAGAAGAGAAAAAAGCATTACTTAAAGCTGAACAAGAAAAGGTAGACAAAAAAGTGTCAACTTTATTAAACAATGCTGAAAAGGAAGCTAATAAAAAGATTTCTAGTAAGAAATTAGAGTTTGAGCAGGAGAAGAAAAAACTTATCTTAGAAGAAAAAAACACTCAAATTGAGCGTGTTTTAAGTTTGTTTAAAGAAAAACTTCTTAACTTAAATGATAGTGAATTATTTGAGTATACCTATAAACTTATTAAGGCTCAAAAGATTTCCGGTAATGAACTGGTAAGAGTTAAGAAGGAAGATTATAATCGTTACTTAAAGTTATTTTCATCTGCTCCTAAAAGTGCTAATTTAGTTGAATTAGACCTATTAAACAAAAAGTTAGGCAAAGGTTATAATCTTAAACTAGATAAAACACCTGCAGCGATAACTGATGGGTTTATGTTAGTTGGGGAAGTGTATGATTTAAACTTTTCATTAGAACCACAAATTGAAAGAATTAGAAGAACTTACGAAAGAGAAATTCATAAGATTTTATACGAATAAAAAGGTGATTTAATTTGTCATATTATGCAAATAGTTATTTTAAAGCTAAATCAACAAAACTATTATCTAAACAACAATTAGAGTCTTTGATCGCAAAAAGCGATGAGAAGTTTTTTGAGCTTTTAAGAAACTATGGGTTTGGCTTTAATGAATCTATTGAGCATTTATATGTTAAAGAAATTAAAGCACTTAAAAAGGATTTAGAAGACGCTTTAGGAGATTTAAAAGAGTTTAAGATTTTCTTTTATCCATATGATGTTTTAAACACTAAATTAATCTATAAGGAAATTAAGGAAAACATCCAAACTGAAGCGTTTTACCTTGATTGTGGAAATATAAATCCAAGTGATATTTATCAAACTTTAAAGTATGGAAAATATATGGATTTAAAAGAACATGAAGAACTCTTTGGTGAAATTAGAAAGATTAAAGAAACGAATTATCAAAAGATAAATTATATCATTGATAGCCTCTTTATTGAAAGGATGAAAGAAACTGTGAAGGGTTCATCCCCTTTAACTGAATACTTAACTGTTAAATTAGATGTTACTAACTTACTTACAGTGATAAGAGTTAAGAAATTAAATCTTGGAAAAGAATTTTTAGAGGACGCCATCTTTGAAACAAATTCATTAAGTAAAAAAGAGTTTATAGAGTTATACGATAGTACGCTGGAAGGGTTAGAAAGAAAAGCTAATAATTTAGGTTATTTTTCAGTAAAGAGATCATTAGAAGAGTACCGCAGAAATAAAGATTTAGAAAGTTTAGAAAGCAATTTAGAGGCCGATTTATATAAGGTTTTAATTGACTATAGTTTTAAGACTGAAGGCTTAGGTTATATTATGACTTATATTTATGAAAAGTTGATGGAATTAAAAAATATTAAAATAATTTATTACAATCGTGATACATCACTAGATAAGTTGTTTATATTGGAGCGATAGGATGAAAGATATATTTGCGATAGGTTCAACTCAAACAGTTTTATTGTTTCAAGGGATTGGTATTGAATCTTTTATTATAAATAATGAAGTTGAACTTAAAAATAAAATAGAAGAACTAGCACCAACAGCGAAGATTATTTTTATTAGCGAATCTTTAAGTCCGCTCTTAGATGATGTAGTAGAAAAATATAAATATCAAACCTATCCGATTTTACTGTTTATTCCTTTAGAGGGTAAAGAAAGTGATATCGGTATTGAAAAGCTCAAGAAAGATGTTGAGCGAGCGATTGGAATGGCAATATTATAAAAGAGGTGGAGAGATGGAAAAACATGGAAAAATAACAAAAGTATCTGGACCGCTTGTCTTAGCTTCTGGAATGGAAGCAGCACAAGTTTATGACGTTGTATATGTGGGCCATAAAAAACTGATGGGAGAAGTTATTGAGTTAAGAGACGATATCGCTTCTATTCAAGTTTACGAAGAGACTGCTGGAGTAGGTCCAGGAGAACCAGTTTTTTTCACGGAACAACCTTTGAGTGCGACACTTGGGCCAGGGTTAATTGAAGGGGTTTTTGATGGGATATTAAGACCACTTGATAAAGTTTATGAAAAAGCGGGAGATTTAATCGCTAGTGGAGTGACAGTAGAACCATTAGATTTAAAGAAAAAATGGACCTTTATTCCTGTTAAAAAGAAAGGCGATAAAGTAACTGCTGGACAGATGATTGGTTATGTTGATGAGACAACAGTTGTGCGTCATAAAATCATGGTTCCACCAAATGTTGAAGGCGAACTGATATTTGTTGCTAAAGAAGGCGAATATACAATAGAAGATGTAGTTTATAAACTAAAAAATAAAGATGTTGAAAAAGGATATACAATGGTTCAAAAGTGGCCTGTTAGAGTTGGTAGACCATACAGCAAAAAACTGCCACCAACCGAACCGATGATTACAGGTCAAAGAATTATTGATACGTTATTCCCGATTGCGATTGGCGGTATTGCAGCTATTCCTGGACCATTTGGTTCTGGTAAAACAGTTGTGCAACATCAGTTAGCGAAATGGGCAGATGCAGATATTATTGTTTATGTTGGTTGCGGAGAACGTGGTAATGAAATGACTGACGTTTTAAATGAGTTCCCAAAACTTGTTGATCCTAAAACTGGCGAACCTTTAATGAAACGAACAGTATTAATTGCCAATACTTCAAACATGCCTGTTGCGGCAAGAGAAGCAAGCATTTATACAGGTATTACAATTGCGGAATATTTCCGTGACATGGGTTATAAAGTTGCGATAATGGCAGATTCAACTAGTAGATGGGCTGAAGCATTAAGAGAGATGAGTTCAAGATTAGAAGAGATGCCAGGTGAAGAAGGCTATCCGGCATATTTAGGTAGTAGATTAGCAGAGTTCTATGAACGTGCAGGACTTGTTGAAACTATTGGTGATAAAAACCATGGAGCAGTCAGTGCGATAGGGGCAGTTTCACCTCCAGGGGGAGATATGAGTGAGCCTGTTACACAAGCTACTTTAAGAATTGTTAAAGTGTTCTGGGGTTTATCATCAGATTTGGCTAACAGAAGGCACTTCCCGGCTATTGACTGGTTGAGAAGTTATACATTATATGATGATGTAATAATGGATTCTTTTGATAGTATTAAAGATGGTTGGTCAGGTCAAGTTAATAAAACAATGGCTCTTTTAAATGAAGAAAAAGAGTTAGAAGAAATTGTTAGATTAGTCGGTATTGATACACTATCAAAAGCAGATAGAGTGAAACTATTAACTACACAAATGATTAGAGAAGATTTCTTGCACCAAAATGCTTTTGATGAGATAGACA
The DNA here is from genome assembly GCA_012839355.1 of Acholeplasma sp. Taxonomy (GTDB): domain Bacteria; phylum Bacillota_I; class Bacilli_A; order Acholeplasmatales; family UBA5453; genus UBA5453. The sequence goes on along the minus strand of DUNK01000018.1, from coordinate 2,362 downwards.
CATATACATCAGTTGATAAACAATATGGGATGTTAGAAATTATTTTATTCTGGCATAAACTGGCAACAAATAAAGTCAATGCAGGAGCAGCTTTAAGTAGTGTTGAAAATATGCAAGTCAAACAAAGAATTAGCAGATTAAAGTATGTTCCAGAAGATAAATTTAAAAAGACTTTAGATAAGTTATACAGCGAGTTAAAAGAAGAGTTTTCTAACTTAGAAAGAGAGTGATTATATGGCAATTAGAGAATATAAAACAATTAAAGAAGTTGTCGGGCCGTTAGTATTAATTAAAAATACTAAAGATGTCACTTATGATGAGTTAGTTTACATTCAACCAAAAGAAGGTAGAACGAGAATTGGGAAAGTTCTAGAAGTAAGTGATGAGGCTAGTTTAGTTCAGCTTTTTGAAGGTAGTCAAGGTTTAAAAATTGATGATGCAAAGGCGGTCTTTTTAGGTAGAGGATTAGAATTAGGTGTTAGTCCAGATATGTTAGGTCGAGTATATGATGGAATAGGTAGACTTAAAGATGATAAGGCACCACTTATTCCTGAAAAGTACATTAATGTTAATGGAGCACCAATCAATCCTTATGCAAGAGACTATCCAAATGAGTTTATTCAAACAGGTGTTAGTGCAATTGATGGACTTAATACACTTGTAAGAGGACAAAAGTTACCGATATTCTCAAGTTCAGGACTTCCACACAGTCGTCTCGCAGCCCAAATTACAAGACAGGCCAAAGTTTTAGGGGATCATGAAAACTTTGCGGTGGTGTTTGCGGCAATTGGAATTACTTTTGAAGAAGCTAATTATTTTATCGAAGACTTCCGTAAAAGTGGTGCATTAGATCGTACAGTTATGTTTGTAAACTTAGCTAATGACCCAGCAGTTGAAAGAATTTCAACACCAAGAATGGCAATTACAGCTGCAGAATATTTAGCGTATGAGTTGGGAATGCATGTTTTAGTTATTATGACTGATATTACTAACTACGCTGAAGCTTTAAGAGAAATTAGTGCGGCTAAAAAAGAAGTTCCAGGTAGACGTGGCTATCCAGGTTATATGTATACTGACTTAGCATCATTGTATGAAAGATCAGGACGTATTAAAGGTAATCGTGGATCAGTTACACAAATCCCTATTTTAACGATGCCAGAAGACGATATTACGCATCCAATTCCTGACTTAACAGGTTATATTACAGAAGGACAAATCATTTTATCAAGAAGTTTAAACTTACAAGGTGTTACACCACCGATTGACATTTTACCATCTTTATCAAGACTTAAAGATAAAGGTATTGGAGAAGGTAAAACAAGAGAAGATCACTCTGATACAATGAACCAATTATTCGCAAATTATGCAAGAGGGAAAGAAGCAAAAGAGTTATCAACTATTTTAGGTGAAGCGGCTTTATCTGAACTTGATAAAGTTTATGCTAAGTTTGCTGATAGATTTGAAGAAGAGTATTTAAATCAGGGTTTTAATACTGACCGTTCAATTGAAGAAACATTAGATATTGGTTGGAAACTTTTAAGAATGTTTCCAGTTAGTGAATTAAGAAGAATTAGTGAAGCAAACATTAAGAAGTATTACTAGGAGAGTTTATGAGTAGAGACGTTGTTAATCCAACAAGGATGGAATTACAACGGTTAAAACGCGAACTGCAAATTACAGAGCGTGGATACCGCTTGTTGAAAGACAAACAAGATGAACTTATTAGGCTTTTCATGGAAGTTGTCGGTGAGGCGAAAACTTTGCATGAAGAGGTTTCTTTATTGCTAGTAAGTGCAACAAGAAAATTAAATGATGCAACAGCAAGAACAAGTAAAAGTGCCATCTATGATAGTTTAATTATCCCTTCGGGTGAATTAGACCTCAGTTATTCAACAAGAAACGTCATGTCTGTTCAAGTTCCAGAAATAAAAGTTGATGAAGTTAGAATTAAAAATGTACCTTTTAGTTTTAGTTTTACTTCAGCATCTTTAGATGAAGCAGTATTAAGCTTAAAAGAATTAGCTCCTAAACTAATCAAGTTAGCAGAAGTTCAAAAGCGTGTTGATTTAATGACAAAAGAGATTGAAAACACAAGAAGAAGAGTTAACGCAATTGAACACATTAGACTTCCTAACTTAAGAGCGAACATTAAGATGATTGTCTTAAAGTTAGATGATCATGAAAGATTTAATACAGTTAGAATGATGAAATCTAAAGAACTCTCAATTAAGAAAAACAAATAATGAGGCATCCGTTTGATATGATACTCCCAAAGTAGACACGATAAATAATTAAAAATACTTAATATGTTGAATAAACAAAAATTAAGGAAAAATTATTTTAAGTTTATTTTGGGGGTATT
>DUNK01000017.1 GCA_012839355.1 Acholeplasma sp. | reverse complement strand
AATATAAGGCTGTAATTATCAAAAAAGCGGAAGAGTTACTACGCAAGTAAAGGCAGCAAAGTTTGAGTATATATATTATCTATGTTATAATATATATACCCAGAAAGTCTGGTAGATCCCAACGCACAGAAAAGGAAATCGAGGTTTTGTCGGGTTCGAATATCCACTCGTTGGAGCTCACGAAGCAAAGCAAAAAATTACCACCATTAATTTTTTGATCGTACTCACTTTCTGGGGCTATTTATGTAAAATGAAATAGTAAACAAAATAACAAGGCAAAAATAAAAGGTAAAATTGTGCTATTACGCACAATTTTATTGCTTTTTAGGTATATTTTTTATATTATATTAGTAGGTGGTATAATGTTAGGCCAATATAAAAAAGCAATGTATGGAACAAAAGAAGTTGAATGTTTTTGCCCATATAGTTTAAATGAATTACATATCACAGCTGACGCAAATTATGAAGTTGATCAATTAGTTGAAGAAATTCATAAACTTTTTCCACTGCCTACACCATCAAATCTTTTCTTTTATGATTTAATTCAAGATAAAGAAATGATTGATTCTTTAAATTTAGAAGGGTCTGAATATACACTTGCTGATTTACATGCACCTAGTAAGTTTGATTTATTTAATCAAGAATTATTAGAATTAAAAGATATATTTAGTAAGGCTCCGATACAACTAGAAAAAATGGGTTATTCTAATTACTATTTAAAGGCTCTACATCAGAGTCTTTACTCTAAACATAAAAAATATACACCAGGTGAATTTAGAAAAAACATTACATTCATTGGTGGAATAAACATTGAACAGGCAATTTTTATTAGTTCGCCAAAAGATCATTTAGAAGCGAATATGGTTGAGATGGATTTATTTATGTTAAGAGAGGATATAAGTCCGTTTGTAAGAAGTGCCTATTTGTATTATCAAATAATAGTTAACAGACCATTTTTAATTGGTAATGAAATTATTGCAAGAACTATTAGTCAGTTATACTTGCGCGAGTTTGCGAGCCTAAAGCATTATATTCCTTTATCAAAGTATTTAAGAAGAATTGATAGAAGACGCGATGAAGCGATGAGAAAAAGCAATATTAACATTTTCCTTGTTGCGTTCTTAAAAGCGTTAAAAGCGGCGATTATTGATGCTAGAGAGATGATTTTAGCTTTTAACAAATTAAAAGTTTCGCAAAAGAGAAAAGTAGATAAATCAGACCATACAATTTACCAAAAAAGACGCTTGCATGAAGTATTACATCAATCGTTTAAAACGATATATGTAGCAAGCGAGCCACTTGAAAAACGCTTTGATGTTCAAAGAAAGACAATTATTAAGAGATATAGATTCTTAAAAGAATTAGGCATTATAAAAACAAGAGAAACCTATTTTGAAAAACTTTATTACAATGAAGGAATGTTAAAGATTATTGATGGATAAAAAGATAATTTATTTAACAGGCGGAGAATTTAATCAAAGAAAAATAATTAGTTATAGTAATAAAACTAGACCAACATCGCAAAAAGTTAGATTGGCGGTCTTCAATATGCTTTTTAAGATTGATGGTGTGGTTTTGGATTTGTTTGCAGGTTCAGGAGCGTATGCCTTTGAAGCATTATCAAGAGGTGCAAGTTTCGCATATATTAATGATGTTGATAATTTATCCGTAAAAGCAATTAAAGAAAACGCAAAAAACTTAAATGTTTTAAATAGAGTAGAGATAACTAAATTAGATTACTTAAAAGCCCTTGAATATTATAAAGAAAAGGGTATTTTCTTTGATTTAGTTTTTATTGATCCACCCTATGATTTTAGTGACGAAGATTTATTAGTCATCATTGAAACATTAAATAAAACGCAAAAAAAAGGCCTACGAGTTGTTCTTGAAAGAACAAGCTCATCAAGCCTTTTAAATGTAAAATCTTTAGAATTAACTTCCAATAAGAAGTATGGTAATAAAAATGTTTTTATTTACCAAAAAATGTAAAATTTAGCAGCAATTATCTTTCAGAAATTGCTCCAGTTGGACAAACTTCTTCGCACGCACCGCAGTCAATGCAGGAATCTTCATCAATTACGTAGATATCTCCTTCTGAAATACAATCAACTGGACATACTTCTACACAAGAACCGCATGCTATACAACTATCACTAATCCATCTTGGCATATTATCACCTCACAATTAATTGTAAACTAAAATGATAAAAATGTAAAGAGATAAATGTAGAAATAGTTGATAAATATAAAGAAATACGCTAAAATAGTCCGTGAAAGGTGATAAAATATGATGGATATTAAAATATGGCAATTTGTCTTAATTTTAATCGGAGTTTTACTTGCTGGCGGAATCATTGGATTTTTTATTGCTAGAACTTGGTTTAAAAACTATTTAGATAAAAATCCACCTGTTACTGAACAAATGGTCAGAGAAATGATGAGACAGATGGGAAGAACACCTTCTGAAAGACAGGTTAGACAAGTTATGGCAACTATGACGCCACCAAATAAGAACAAAGATAAAAAGAAGCCAAAAAAAGGGAAAGAAGCAAAGGCTAAAGCAAAATAATTAAAGCGATTTAATCGCTTTTCTTATTAAATGTGTATATATAAATAATATTTACATTTACATGTAATTTTGATATAATGTCTTATAGATTGAAAAGGAGAGTGTGTTAATTGGCCCCCTTGCCCAAGAGTATTTTGAGTTTTACAAGAGTTTTAGCAGCAGTAGAAGCTGATTTAGAATTGTGGGTTTATATTATGCTAACATCAATAGTTGTAGTGCTTTTAATTTTTTCTGCGATCTTTAGTGCGACAGAAACGGCATTATCAACAGTTAGCTCTATTAGAATAAGAAAGTTAGCCGAAGAGAATAAAAGAGGCGCTAAAAAAGCATTAATTTTAATTGAAAATTACGATAGACTAATAACAACCATCTTAATAGGAAACAACTTAGTAAACATTGGTGCTTCAACAGTAGCAGCGTTTATTTTTACGCATTTAATACTTAATCCAAGTGTCGCTAGTATTGTTTCAACAGCAGTAATGACGCTTCTTGTTGTAACGTTTAGTGAGATTATACCAAAGATTTATGCGAAAGCTAATGCAACTAAGTTAGCGTTGAGAGTTTCAGGATTAATGTGGTTCTTTTATAAGATTTTTTATCCAATCGCAATTATATATACTAAAATAACGCAGCGTGCCGGTAAAAAGACTGAACATGGAGAACACACAGTTACAGGTGATGAGTTAGAAAGCATTATTGAAACAATGGAAGATCAAGGAGTGTTTGATGAAGATCACGCTGATATTATCCATGGAGCAGTTTCGTTAGGAAATAAAAAAGTAGCTGAGATTATGACTCCGCGTGTCGATGTAGTGGCTGTTGGTATTGATCATACACCAAGAGAAATATTAGATGTCTTCTTAGAAACGCAATTTTCAAGATTACCAGTTTATGATACCGATAAAGATAATATAGTTGGTGTTTTACAAGTAAAAGACTTCTTGATTGCGATGATTCAAACAGAAAATCATAAAGACATAAATCTTTTAGACCTTTTAGTTGAACCATTATATGTTAGTAAACAAACTAAAGTTGATGATTTAATTAAAGTTATGCAAGATGAGAAAAAACACTTCGCAATCGTTTCTGATGAATATGGTGGAACAAGCGGAGTAGTGACGATGGAAGATGCATTGGAAGAGTTAGTTGGTGAAATATACGACGAATACGACGATGATGAAAAAGATCCGTTTTTAATTAAAGAATCAGAAAACACTTATTATTTATCTGCAGATTTAGAACTTGATGAACTTTATGACACATTAGATTTAGGTTCACCACAGGAAGATAGATATTTAACAGTTGGTAGTTATATTTACGAACTATGTGAAGGTTTACCGGAAGAAAGCCAAACAATTACTGTTACCTCCGCTAAAACAAACTTCGTAGATAATGAGTTTATTGACAAAAAATACTTACTAACATTTGAGTTAGTCAAAGTTGAAAACAGAAGAATACGGGAATTAAATTTAACTGTTTTAGATATTACTGATGTAGATGAAGAAGAAATAGAAAAGTTAAATAACGAAAATGACAATCAATAAAGCGAGCAGCGATGCTCGCTTTTTAAATCAAAATAAAAAACTCAACCATTTTAGGTTGAGAGTTTTTATGTTAACTATAAATTTTCGTTAGTTTCATTATTTTCTTCGGGTTGTTTTTTCTTTTTGAATTCTAACTTTCTTTCTGTTCCGGCAATTAATCTCTTATAGTTTGGAATATGTCTAATAACAATAAGAAGAATTAATGCCCAGTACATAACTAAAACGAAGGTTTGTTCGACAATGATACCTTGGATTAAAAACTGAATGGTCGCACCTACGCCAACAACCAAACAACCGAATGTAGAACCTAATGAAGCATATTTAGTAATGAAAACTACAATAAAGTAAATAATTAGTGCTAATACGCCGATAATCGGTGTTAATGCAAAAACAACGCCTAATGATGTTGCAACAGCTTTGCCACCTTCAAATTTTAAGAAGATTGAGAATGTATGACCTAAAATAGCTGCAACACCAAATAAAATAGCATAATCAAATGTTCTATCAAACATTGTTAAATATACTTCAAAACCATCAATGGAGGCTGGAAATACATATTTGGCAAGAATAACTGGGATAGCGCCTTTGATAGCATCAAAGAATAATGTTAGCAATCCTAACTTAACTCCCATCACTCTAAAAGCGTTAGAAGCACCGATATTTTTACTGCCGTGTTCTTTTAGATTGATTTTTAAAAATATTTTACCTATAATTAAACCACTCGGTATAGAACCGAGCAAATATGCGAACAAAAATAAACCTATTTTTAAGAGAATTAACCCCATATTACCACCTCATCAACTAAATAATAGCCGAAATGGTTATAAATTGCAATTTAAATTAGGTAATATTGTGAAAAATGATATATTCTTGTTGAGTTGAGGCGTTATTTTTGGTATAATTTTAAAGGAACGGAGATTGATTTAATGAGTAATTATACTGAACAATCCATTTTAATCTTAGAGGGTCTTGATGCGATTAAAAAGCGCCCTGGTATGTATATTGGTTCAACTGATCAAAGAGGGCTCCACCATTTAGTATGGGAGATACTTGATAATGCAATAGATGAGGCCTTGTCAGGGTTTGGAAATGAGATAGTAGTTACAATTCAAAATGATAATAGTATAGAGATTAGAGACTATGGTAGAGGTTTACCTTATAAGATGCATGAAAGCGGTAGACCAACTACGGAAGTTATTTTTACGACTTTACATTCCGGCGGTAAGTTTTCCTCTGATTCAGGTTATAAAGTTTCTGGTGGTTTACATGGTGTTGGTGCAGCGGTCGTTAACGCATTAAGTCAATTTTTAGAAGTGACTATTTACCGTGATGGATTAATTCATCAACAAAAGTTTATTGATGGAGGTAAGATAGTTGAACCACTTAAACAGATTGGTGAAACTAAAAAGACTGGGACTAGTGTTTTGTTTAAACCAAACCCAAACATCTTTACAACAACGCTCTTTAATTATGATACTATTAAAGAAAGAATGCGTGAAAATGCCTTTTTAATTAAAAACTTAAAAATGGTATTAAAGGATGAAAGAACAGGTCAAAAGGATTCTTTTGTTTATGAAAAAGGGATTGAAGAATACGTTGAATATTTAAATCAAGACAAAAAGACTTACCATGATATAAAAAACATTGAAGGTGTTTATGAGCTAGATAAGAAGACGAAAATTGAAGTTGAAATAGCTTTACAATTTACAGGTTCATATACAGAAAACATTATTTCTTTTGTTAATAATGTTAGAACTAAAGATGGTGGAAACCATGAAACAGGCTTTAAAAGTGGCTTGACAAGAGCGCTTAACGACTATGCAAGAAAGTATAATATCTTAAAAGAAAAAGATGAAAACATTGAAGGTGTAGATATTAGAGAAGGCGTTACAGCTGTAATAAGTTTAAGAATACCGGAAAGAATCTTAGAGTTTGAAGGCCAAACAAAAGGTAAACTTGGAACACCAGAAGCGAGAAACGCAACGGAAAATATTTTCCATGAAAAGTTTACATATTATTTAGAAGAAAACGCTGAGTTTGCAAGTTCTTTAATTCAAAGAGCAATGAACGCTAGTAAAGCTCGTTTAGCGGCAAGGAAAGCTAGAGAAGAAGCAAGAAGCAAGAAAACAAAACGTAATAATGAGGTTAGTTTAACAGGCAAACTTACACCTGCAACTGGCAAAGATAAAGCCAAAAATGAACTTTTCTTAGTGGAAGGAGATTCTGCTGGTGGTTCTGCTAAGCAAGGTAGAGATAGAGAATTCCAAGCGATATTACCTTTAAAAGGTAAGGTTATCAATAGCGAAAGAACATCTGTCGAACAACTTCTTAAAAACGAAGAAATTAATACAATTATTCACACTATCGGTGCTGATTTTGGTGCTGATTTTGATGTAAAAAAATCAAACTATGGCAAAGTGATAATTTTAACGGATGCGGATGATGATGGTGCGCATATTCAGACACTATTATTAACGTTCTTTTTCCGCTACATGAAACCATTAATTGAAGAAAACATGTTGTATATTGCGCAACCGCCTTTATATAGAATTAGTGTTAAAAAAGGTAGAGAAGTAACTAATCATTATGCGTGGAATGATGATGAATTAAATGAAATAACTAAAAATAACAATAACGTAAGAATTCAAAGATTTAAAGGTCTGGGTGAGATGAACTTTGATCAGTTAAGCGAAACAACAATGGATCCTAAAACAAGAACATTAATTAGAGTAACGATTGAAGATGAGGCTGTTGCTGAAAAGAACGTTAGTATTTTAATGGGCAAAGAGGTTGAACCTAGACGTGAATGGATTGAGCAAAACGTTGATTTTGTCGCAAAAGATGATTACCAAATTGAGGGTGACAACTTATGAGCAAAAAAAGAAACAAATTAGATGAATTTATTGAATCAAAAGTTATAGAAGAAAACTTAGAAGATATATTAGGCGATAGATTTGGTAGATACTCAAAATATATTATTCAAGAACGCGCTTTACCAGATGTAAGAGATGGCTTAAAGCCGGTTCAAAGAAGAATTTTATATGCAATGTATAAGATGGGTATGACTAGCAGTGCGCCTTATAAAAAATCTGCAAGAATTGCTGGCGAAGTCATGGGTAAATATCACCCACACGGTGACTCATCTATTTATGATGCAATGGTAAGAATGAGCCAAGAATGGAAACAAGGCGTATGCTTAATTGATATGCACGGAAATAATGGTTCAATCGATGGCGACTCTGCTGCAGCAATGCGTTATACTGAAGCGCGTTTAACTAAAGAAGCTGAAGCACTATTAGAAGATATTGATAAAAGAACAGTTCTTTTCATTCCTAATTTTGATGATGAAGAATTAGAACCAACTGTTTTACCAGCTAAATTTCCTAATTTACTCGTTAATGGTGCGAGCGGAATCTCTGCTGGTTATGCAACAAAAATTCCACCTCACAACTTAAAAGAGGTTCTTTTAGCGACTATTAGAAGGATTGACAAGCCAACTATGACAGTTGATGAAGTAATTGAAATAATGCCTGGGCCAGATTTTCCAACAGGTGGTATCGTTCAAGGAAAAGAAGGCATTAAAGAAGCTTTTTTAACTGGTAGAGGTAGAGTAATTGTTAGAAGCAAAACTGAAATAGAATCAATTAGCAAAGATACAAATAGAATAGTTATTACTGAGATTCCTTATGAAGTTAATAAAGGTGATTTAGTTAAAGCTATTGATAATATTAGACTTAGTAGAAAATTAGAAGATATCGCTGAAGTAAGAGATGAAACAGATAAAGATGGTTTAAGAATTGCAATTGATTTAAAAAGAGATGCTAATGTAGAAAACTGTTTAAACTACTTGCTTAAAAATACAGAAATGCAAATTAGTTTTAACTATAATATGATTGCGATTAACCAACAAAGACCTGTTTTAATGGGCGTTTTGGATATCTTAGATAGTTATATTAATCACCAAAAAGAAGTTATTACTAATAGAAGTAACTTTATTTTGAATAAGGCAGAAAAAAGATTACATATCGTTTTTGGGCTAATTAAGATGGTTAGTATTTTAGATGATGTAATTAGAACAATTAGAGCATCTAAAAACAAACAAAACTCAAAAGAAAATTTAATGAAAAAATTTGAGTTTACTGAACTGCAAGCTGAAGCGATAGTAACTTTACAATTATATAGATTAAGTTCAACAGACATTAACGCTCTTATTAAAGAACAAAAAGATCTTGAAAAACAAATCGAAGAATTAAAAGAAATCTTATCAAGTGAAAGAATGCTACTTAACTTAATCAAAAAAGAATTAAGAGCAGTTATTAGAAATATTGGAACAGATCGCAAGACTGAAATTGAAGAAGAAATTGAACAATTGAAGATTGATAAATTAGAGTTGATTAGCGAAGAAGAGGTTAGAGTTGCGGTTACAAAAGATGGCTATATTAAGCGCTCAAGTTTAAGAAGTTTTAAAGCTAGTCAAACAATTGGTCTAAAAGAAAATGATGCATTAATGTTTGATGCTGATGTGAGCACTCACGATGTCTTACTAATGTTTACAACAAGAGGTAATTATATTTATAAACCGGTTTTTGAACTTGAAGATTATCGCTGGGGAGATTTAGGAACTTATATTAATAATATTATTCCGATTGATAAAGATGAATATGTAATTAAAGTCTTTTGTATAAAAGATTTTGACGAAGATACTAATGTTTTAATGGCTACTAAAAAAGGTAAAATTAAACAATCGCCATTAAAAGAATATCAAGTCTCTAGATATTCAAGATTAATTAAAGGAATGAATATTAGTAAAAATGATGAATTGGCTAGTATTGATATCGGTACTAAAAACAATATCATCGTTCTTACAAAACGTGGTCAAGGTTTAAGAATGCTGCAGGAGGAAGTGCCAATCTATGGCGTTCAAACCTCAGGCGTTAACGCTTTAAAATTAGATAAAAAAGACGAACTTGCAACAGCTTTATATGCGAAAAGCGATGATGAACTATTAATTATCTCGCAAAGAGGTCATATAAGAAGAGAAAAAGTTGATTATTTTCCGCTTTCAGGTAGACTTCGCGCTACAACAACTTTATGGGAAGATAGATCAAGAAATCCACACTACGTTATGGATGCTGCAAGACTTTCAAAGGAACAGAAAAAAGAAAATGCTAGAGTCTTAGTTGCTGCTAAGAAAGGTTATTTAGATACTTTTGTTAAAGATTTAAAACCTTCAGTAGCGGAATACGGAAGACCTTATTTAAGCAACAATAAGTATTCAAAAACACTCTTTATTAATCTTGAACAGGTCCCTGAGGAACCTGACTATGAGTTAATTGAATCTTTAAAAAGGCTTGAAAAAGAAAGAATCAAAAGAGAAAAAGAGTTAGAAAAAGAGCGAGAACTAGCACTTTTACGAGCAGAAAATGAAGAAGATTCAGTTAGTGAGGAGGATGAAACTATAGATGATATAATTGAAGATGAAAACATTGATTTTGATGAAGATGAAATAGAGGAAGAAAAGCCTATTGAAAAAGAGGTTGTTTCTGCCACTGAAACAGTTAAAAAGGCGCCAGAAAAGGTAGCGTCAGTTAAAAAAGAACCGAAAATGAAAATTAAAAAATTATCTTTGTTTGATGATTGGGAGGAATAAACAATGATTAAAGTAATTATAAATAACGAGGAATATAGTTATCCAAAAGGGACAACTTTAGAAGAAATTAAAAATGATAGAAATATTATTGCTTATGCAGCGTTAGTTAATAATAGATTAAGAGAATTAACATTTAAATTGAAATTTAATGCAACATTAGACTTTTTAGATTTAACTAACAAAGAGGTTTCAAGAATATATGAAGCAAGTTTAAGATATGTCATTTTAATGGCAATTAAAAACTTATACCCATCAGCTAAAGTTATATATAACTATTCAATCTCAAGATCTATATTAGCGGAAATTCACGATTTAAATTTACCGCTTTCTAACCATATGTTAGATAAAATCGCTAAGGAAGTTCAAAGGTTGATAAGTTTAGATTTGCCGATTAAAAGGCTGAGAGTGCCGATTGATGAAGCGATAAAAAACTATGAAGAAGCTGGTCATTACGATAAAATTGATATTTTAAAATATCGTGAAGAAAAATATGTTAATAACTATATTTGTGAAGGTTATCAAAACTATATGTTTAGTTATATGGTACCTTCAACAGGTTATTTAAATAAGTTTAAATTAAGATTATATCACCCAGGATTTATGATTCAGTATCCTAGAAGTGATGCAGACGGTAATATACCTCCATTTGATGATGCACCAATCTTTACTAAAACTATTAAAGAGGCAGCAAAATGGAGCAGAATTATTGATGGCGATACAATCGCAAGAATTAACCGTTATGTAGAAGATGATTTACAAGTTGAGTTTGTAAATATGTGCGAAAACAAGCATAACCGTCAATTAGCTGAATTAGGCAGATTAATTTCAAGCAATATTGAAGATATTAAACTGATTGCGATTGCTGGACCTTCTTCAAGTGGTAAAACAACTTTCTCAAAAAGATTAAAAATCGAACTCTTAAGTAGAGGTATTAAACCATATATGATTTCGATTGATGATTATTATCGACCACGTGCCGAAGCGCCGCTTGATGAAGATGGAAAACCAGATTTAGAACACATTGAAGCGATTGATATTGATTTATTTAACGAACATTTAACTAAATTAATTAGTAATGAAGAAGTTCAACTACCAGTCTTTAACTTTAATACAGGTTTCAGAGAATGGGGAGAAAAGATTAAGTTAGATAAAGATACACCAATTATTATTGAAGGAATTCACGCGTTAAACGATAGATTAACTCCAGGGATTCCAATCAACCAAAAATATAAGATTTTTATCGCACCACAAACACAATTACACATCGATAATCACAACCCAATTAGTTTTACAGATTTAAGGTTGCTTAGAAGAATGGTTAGAGATCAAGAGTTTAGAAACTCAAGTGCTGAAGACACATTAGCTATGTGGGAAAGTGTTCGTGCGGGTGAGTTTAGATGGATTTATCCATTCCAGGAGCAAGCTGATTATGTGTTTAATAGTGAGTTAACATATGAGTTTTTAGTATTAAAGAAACACGCTTATAAGAGTTTAAGAAGTATTGATCGTGAATCAGAATACTTTATTACAGCTAATAAACTCTTAAAATTCTTAAAATATTTCTTAGAAATAGATGATGAAGTTGTTCCAAACAACTCAATTTTAAGGGAGTTTATCGGCAAAAGCGTCTTTTAAAAGAAAGGGTGAGTTAGATGAAGTGTTTAACAAACATGGATAGAATTCAAATAACAAACACTTTAATGATGAAACTTTTCAAACTTTATGAAAACAAAGGGAGAGCCTCTTATTATAAAGAGTTTTTTGAACGTGATGATGAAGTGATGGCCAAACAGACAATTGAAGATGATACAATTGCATTAGGCGAAATATTTGAGTTAAACATCACACCTACGCGCTTAAGACTGCTTGCGGACTTCAAAAAGGATTATGTTCCAAAGAATAATGATGAGAAGTTTTTATTAAATATTAAAGAAGCGTTGATGAAAATTCAAGAGTCAGCTAAAGAGTTTGTTTTAAACGCAAACGAAGCAATAGACCTTTCAACTATTCTATATAGAGGTGTTGGTGATGTTAAACTTCGCAAACAAGCCACTAGATCTAGATCAATAGTTAAAACATTTGAAGACCATTCAAGTAGAGAACAATTAGAAAAACTAATTGAACAGTATCATTCAGTAAGAAAAAGCAATAAATATGAATATTTAGTAATTGTGGCTAACTTTTATGTAGATTTCATCAAGATAGAGCCGTTTAATAAATATAATGAAAAAATTGGATTGATACTTATATATACAATGTTAGCTAAAGAATTCCAAGTTTTCCGTTATGAAAGTTTCTTTAAAGTGTTTAAAGAATATAAAGAAAGGTTTGGAACAGCATTAAGCCAAGCGAATTATGATTGGGAAAATGGTCTTAGTCAAACTGACTCATTAATTAGAATATTTGTAAATGTTATTGAAGAATTGAATGCCTTAGTTAGAATTAAAGAACATGCATACGAATTTGAATTAACTATGAATAAATCAAATAGTGTAGAATATATGATTTATCATGGGCCGAGCATTTTTAAGAAAAGTGATATTAGGGAACAATTGCCACTCATTAGTGAATCGACAATAAATAAGACTTTACAAGAGTTAAGGAAAAAAGGAATCATTAGACCTCTCGGAAAAGGTAGGAGCTCACAGTGGCAGAGGTTGGAAGAAAAAGACAGAGGATTTAAACCAGAACAACTTTCATTGTTTTCAGATTAAAAGTGATTTGAAATTTTCGAATCACTTTTTTTATTTTAAAAAAAAGACACACATACCTATGGCAGCAGTAGTAGTAGCAGAAGAAAATAAGCAAATCTATAATAAAATCATTTTAAAGTGTTGGACGGAGATAAGTGCACCTAAACTTTACTCAAATTGCACCGAACAAAAGGAATAAAAGTTTAAACTATACAAAAAACAATTTAATGGCACATTTAATCAAACGAAACCAACTAAAACAAGGCTGATAAACTATATAAAACACAAATTACAACTATGTTGAAACTCAAGAAGGACAAGTTATAGATATTGTAATTAGTTCCTATAATGTATATTATGTAAACCAATTGATTGCGCCGAGCGTATGCGATAAATGCATAATTGTGGATTGTGTGTGGAAAGTTTTTGGTCTTAATTTAGGGTTCTTTGAGGTGGTGGTGTGTATTCTATAGGTTTTGAAGCATTTTAAAATTGCAAATTTTTATTAATTCTTCTTAAGATAATAATTTTTGAATATGCTATAATTAAATTGGAGGGGATCTAAATGGGTAAGACAATTTTAATAATTTTTACAGGTGGAACTATTACTATGAGTTCTGACGAAATGAAAACGAAAAGTATTTTACATGATAATCATTTAGAGTTATTAGAAAAGATTCGACCAAAGATTCCAGAGGCTGAATTTGAATTTATTTTATATTCTGTACTTCCAAGCCCTTCAATTACTCCTAATGACATGTTAGAAATTGGTAAGATTATTGATAGAGAATATAAAAACAAGAAAATTGACGGGGTTGTCATAACCCATGGAACGGATACTTTGGAAGAAACTGCCTATTTTTTAGACTTATATACTGATTTACCTATTCCGATTGTTCTTACAGGCTCAATGAGAAGCTTTGATGAGTTCGGTTACGATGGACTATCCAACTTAATCTCTGCTATTTTAGTCGCTTTAGATCCAAATTCTGCTGATAGAAGGGTTCTCGTTTGCTTAAATGATGAGATAAACTCTGCTGTTGAGGTTCAAAAAACACATACAATCGCCTTAGATACGTTTAAATCGCTAGAATTTGGCCCTTTAGGCATTGTTGATGAGCGTACTGTTCACTATTATCGTGAGGCTACTTATAAAAATGAAACGATTAAACCAACTTCTATCAATAAAAAAGTTGAGATTGTAAAAGTTGTTAGTGGTTCAGACGGTGAAATCATCGATTATTATATTGATAAAGGTGTTAATGGGCTTGTTATCGAAGCTTTAGGGCGTGGTAATGTTACAGTTGCTGTCGCAAATAAAATAAAAGATGCTATTGCCAACAACATTGCGGTTGTCATAACATCTAGGTGTCCGATGGGAATGGTTAAAGGTTCTTATTCATATGAAGGTGGCGGCCATCATCTTCGTAAACTTGGCACCTTAAGTGGTTCATCATTAACTAGCGAAAAGGCGCGTTTGAAGCTATTATTAGTCCTTTCAGCTAATTTAGATCCAAAAGACTACTTTTAAAACAATAAAAAAACACCTTGTGATATGATACTCCCAAAGTAGACACGATAAATAATTAAAAATACTTAATATGTTGAATAAACAAAAATTAAGGAAAAATTATTTTAAGTTTATTTTGGGGGTATTTTTTTATGGGTAGAAAACCAATGTTTAGTAAAGAAGTAAAGGTTAAAGCGTGCAAAGAATATTTATCTGGAAAGGGAAGTTTTACTTCTATTGGAAGAGAAATTAGTGTTGCTAAATCAACAATGATAATATGGGTAAATCAGTATAAAAAGTATGGACCTAGTATTTTTGATAAGAAAGAAAGGAACAAAAAATATACAAAAGAGTTTAAAGAAAAGGTCATTTTAGAGTATTTAAATGGAGTAGGATCACAATTGGATTTAGCCTTAAAATATGGGATCCCTTCAAGAGCCACTATTTCAAAATGGATAATTGAGTATAATAAAGGTATAGAGATAAAAGATTATGATCCTAAAGGAGATGTCTATACCATGAAAGCACGAAAAGTAAGTTGCGAAGAAAAGTTAGAAATTATCCAATATGTTTTAGATAACGATAAAGACTATAAAGGAGCGGCTGATAAATACTCGGTCCCTTACCATAACGTTTATAATTGGTTTAAAAAATATCTAAAAGATGGTGAAGAGGGTCTAATTGATAAAAGAGGAAGACCAAAGGAAAAGATTGAACCGCTAACTGAGGTTGAACGTTTACAATTAGAACTACAAAAGAAAGAAAATGAGATAGCTAGATTAAATAGAGCTATCGAAGCTCTAAAAAAAAACGAAGAGATTCAAGCCAAGTTAAAAAGGGAGTCTCAAAAGTTAGGTATGAATCAGAATATCAAACAATCAAAGAGCTCAGTCAAAACAAAGAGTTCAACATCAAAGAACTAACTGAATTATTTGGATTATCTAGATCAGGATATTATAAGTGGCTAAATAGGGTGAAACCGGAAAAAGAATATCTAGACGAACAGCTAATTCTATTAATAACAGAGTATCAAACATTAGCTGAAGGAACATTAGGTTATCGATCAATGACTATGGTTATTAATAGGTTTAATAGTACAAACTATTCTCTTAACTACATTCACCGCTTAATGAAGCTTTCAAATAACCAAGCTAGGATAAGACGTAAAAAGGTAAACAGAAAAGCTTATAAGCCTGAACAAATAGGTGAAAACACATTAAACAGAGAATTTACAGCGCACTACTCAAATGAAAAGTGGTGTTCAGACGTTACAGAGTTTAAAATACCTAATTCAAATAAGAAATTATATTTATGTGCAATCAAAGATTTATACGATAAATCGATAGTGGCTTATAAGATGAGTAATAGAAATAGTAATTACCTAGTATTTAAAACATTTGATTTAGCAATGGAAAAGAATCTAGGAGCAACACCAATTTTCCATAGTGATCGTGGATTTCAGTATACATCTATAGTTTTTAAAGCAAAATTAGATGAAGCGAATATGACACAATCAATGTCTAGAGTAGGTAGGTGTATTGATAATAGTCCAATAGAAAGCTTTTGGGGAACTTTAAAATCAGAAATGTATTATGGAGTTCAAATCAAAGACGAACAGGATTTAAGAAATAGAATCGATAATTACATTGACTATTACAATAATCATAGATTACAAAGCAAATTAAAAAGCCTGTCACCAAATGAAGTTAGGTACCAGACTTTAAATGAAAATTCAATATTTAATTATTTTTAATATTACGTGTCTACTTGACAAGGGTCAGTTCACGTTTGGATGCTTTTTTATTAAAAATAATGTATAATTATTACAAGATATGGAGTGACTTTGTAATATGAAAAAATTAGCTAGTGGACAAAAGATTGAAGCAACAGCTTATAAACATAATGGCGAAATGCATAGGAAATGGCGCTCATTAAGCGTGATTGAACACCAAGAAGATGTAATTATATTTGCGAATAAATTTGCGAAAGTATTAGAAGGAAACGGGAAAAATTGGTTTACACCAGAACCAGCAGTAAGTTTTTTTTATAATGATAAATTTTTTAATGTTATCGCAATGTTAAAAGATGATGGGATATATTTTTATTGCAACTTATCAAGTCCGGCATTAATTGATGATGAAGGATTAAAATATATTGACTATGATTTAGATGTGAGAGTAAAACCTGATTTTTCTTATGAAATAGTTGATCAAGATGAGTATCGAGAAAACATAGAAAAATATAATTACTCTGAAGATTTAAAAGAAGTAATTCAAATGACATTAGATGATTTAATTATCCAAATAAAAAATAAAGAACTACCATTTGACCATAAATATATAGAAGACTTATACTTTAAGTTTGCGGTAAATATGGATTAAATTTAAGTTTTAAAAGATAAAAAAATGCTGAGTTTTCAGCATTTTTATTTTGTTAAAAGTTCTTTAATGTTTTGATAAAAGTCTGGTGAGAACAAACTAAAATCGTTCGCATCTATTTTAATTACTTTGCCGTAATAAGTTCTTTCTCTTGCCGATATGACATATTCTTTAAACTCAGGATATGAGTTAAAGTTTTGGTGGGCGATATGTCTGTTTTCGTTTAAGAGTCTATTTTCGTATCTTTTGTAGAGAGTATCAATATCAGCACTTAAAACGATAGTTAAGAGGCTGTAGTTATATTTAGTAGTGAGTTTAAATAGTTCATCTAATTCATTTTGTCTAAAGTTGCTTTCAATAATAAGATTAGTAGAAGAAGATAATAATTGCTCTGCAATAAAATTTATTACATCAAATGTTGCAAAGCTAATTGTTTTATTTTCGCATCTATTTTTAAAACCGATTCTATCACATAATAACTCTTTTATTTTATCTTTGTAGATGTAAGGATAACTAAGATAATTAGATAACTCTTTAGCGAGTGTAGTTTTACCTGTGGCTAAATCGCCAGTAATTAATATTAATGTTTTCATTAGTCCACCTCAACTTCAAAATTGCGATTTACCCATTTACTAATCCAAATCTTATCGCTTTCTTTGATGTTTTTAGGGAGATTATCTCTCTTAAAAAAATCTAATGATAAAGATTCGCTATCTTTTTTGATTGTTTGTTTATCGGTAATTTTCGCGTAAAAGATAAAAACTACATATTCAACTTCGTCATTGTTAGGGTAAATTGTTAGGCACTTTTCTCCTGAATAGATACCAAATAGTTGGATGTTTTTAGGAGAAAGAGAAAGGTTTGTTTCCTCTTTTATTTCTCGTATTAAAGCATCTATTATTGTTTCGCCAAGTTCCATTATCCCACCTGGAGTCCCATAATCTTTTGTATCAGATCTAAGTTGTAAAAGAATCTCTTCTTTTTCATTTTCAAGTATTGCTCCAGCAGCGACACAAATAACTCTTTTATTACCAATTAGTTTTCTTAACTCTTTTATATATGACATAACATTTACTCCAATCAATTTTTGATTCGCGCTCTAGCTTCGTTTATGATGTTTTTAAAGGTTGCTTTGATTGGTGTTTGTTCCTTTAAGAGTAATGCTGTTTTAGGGTCATTAAACTCTTTTGAGTTAGCGACTACGTCAATCATCATTGGCGAGAATCCTTTTAACATTCTTGTACCTGCTTTAGCTAACCATCTAGGAACGAGTATCATTAATTTTCTTTTGCCTGTTAATTTACCAATTAATTTATATAATTCTTTAAGAGTATAGTAATTGCCTGATAAAATAATATCATCATTAATATCACTTAAAGCGCCATCAATAATCGCATTTGCAACATCTATCACATCAACGAAATCATATCCGCCTCTAACATAAGGTAAGAAAGTTTTCTTTGCTGCTTTAACAATCTCTTTACCTGCCTGTGAGCCTTTATAATCATTAATACCGATAACCGATGTTGGATATAAAATTAAGGCATTTAAGCCTTTTTTTTGAAGTTCTTTGATGTAGATTGTTGCCATTGTTTTGGTTTTAGGATAGTTATATTTTATCTTTTCTAAATCTGTTTCGATATAGTATTCACCATCATCACCATGAGATAAGATGTCTGTTGTTGAAGAATAAACCAAGCGGGCTTGTTTTTCTAAACAAATATCAGCAATAGTTTTAGTCATGATATAATTAGCTTGATAACTTTGGTTATAGTCTTTATTGGCTAAGTCTATATAACCGGCTAGATGAATAATTGTGTCACCAGCATTAATGTGTTCATTATAAAAATCAGTGCTATATAAATCACCGATATGTTTTTCAATATCTAAGCCTTTTAATTCTTTTCCATCTCTGCGTAATAAAACTTTAAAGGGAATTTCGCGTTCCATTAGTAGTCTAACAACATTATTACCAATATGTCCTGTAGCGCCTGTAATTACAATCATATTAACCTCAAATCTTTAAATATTGTACATTTATGATTATATCATTTTTAAGATAATAATAAAGAATTTAAGAGAATAAGTTTTTGTAAATAAAACACTCTATGTTTCAGGCCAATTACCAGTTGAGTTAAATAGTGGTGAAAAGATTGATGATGTTTATGCTGCAACAAAACAGTGTTTAGAATACATTCTAGCAATAGTTACTGAAGCAGGGATGGAAAAAGAAAACATCGTTAAATGTCATGTATACTTAAAAGATTTAAATGACTTTGCAGTTATGAATGAAGCTTATAGCGATTTTTTTAAGTCTCATAAACCAGCAAGAGTAGCAGTAGAAGTATCTAAACTACCTAAGGATGTAGTAGTTGAGATTGATGCTATTGCGGTAGCTTGTAAACATGAAGGATGTTCACATAAAGAAGAAAAAAGAATGGATTAAACCATTCTTTTTTTATAAATTGAATATATATTTACCTTTACCAAATCCAGTTATAGGAATTACTAAGTTAAATTCTAACATTTGTTTAATAAGTTCAGATGATCTAGATGGAGATAAGTTTAGTATTTCCATAACTTCTTTTCTACCAAAGTGCTTAGTCTTTAGACTTTTATATAATTTAATAATGTTTTGTTTGGTTTTGTTTATTAAGGAAAGATTATCTAAACGAATGTCCGGTTTTTCAGTTTGAATGTCCGGTTTTTCAGTTTGAATGTCCGGTTTTTGTTTATAATCAACATGTAAATATCTATTTAAAAGAATATTGTTTTCGTTATACAGTAAATTTCTTAAAAACAATTCTAAATAATAATTTGTTTGGAATATTTGTTTGCTAATGTTGTTATAATTAGCCCGTACTAGCGCATTTCTAAAATACAAAGCATTTTCAGCGAACAAATCATTAGTTAAATCAAAGCCTAATGTTCTTAAATATTTAATTAAAAATACAGCTGTTGTTCTTGTGTTTCCTTCACCAAAAGGATGAATTTGCCATAAGTCGGCGACGAACCTTGATAAATGTTTTATCAAACCTTCTTTAGAAAATTTAGAATAATCCACATTTTTTTCTTGTTCTATATCGTATTTTAGTGTTTCCATTATTGTAGAAGCATTACCATAGATAACAGTATCGCCATTTAAAATCCATTCTTTTTTAGTTATGTTATAGTTTCTAGTTGTTCCAGCATAAGTATAAACATCCGCAAATAAAAATTTATGGATGTTTAAATATTCCATAGCGGAAAAGGTAAAAGCTTTATTTGCTAGTAATTGTGTTATTTTTATAGCCACTTTGTCTGCTTCTTCAGTTTGTTTTTCAAATTTAGTTGTTTGTTCATAATAAGCGGTAATCAGTTTTTCAGATTCGCTTAAAGTGATTTCACCTTCAATATTCTTTTTTGCGACTTCTTTTAAATAATTAGAAGTCTCTAAACCATCTACTTTTTGCAGCCCAATAGCAGTGTACCAAGAGTATTTTTTCTGGTATTTTGAAGGATCTTTTTCTTTTAAATATTCAATGAATGGATCTTTTTTCATAGGTTATTTCTCCTTGTTAATATTATACCATAAATATCACTTTAATTATATAAAAAAAAGGTTTAATACGGCTGTATTAGACCTATATCTTTGTCCTTACCCCTTATTGTTGGACTTAATAAAACTTAACCCGCACCTTTTTTAAAGTAATTTTCTCTATACTTTACGGGACTTGTCCTAAGCTTTGTTACTATTCTTTCATTATTATAATAACTTATATATCTTTTTATTTCATCAATTAAATGATTTAATGAAGAAAAACTTTTTCCATAAAACATTTCTACTTTCATTCTTCCAAAGAAGTTCTCTGTTGGACTATTGTCTAAACAATTGCCTTTTCTACTCATTGATTGCTTTAACTTCAACTTTTCAACATTATCTATATACCACTTCATTTTATACTGCCAACCCTGATCTGAGTGGATTATTGTATTTGTTAAATCATATCCTTTTTCTTTAAGTTGATTTAACATTCTTTTCGTTTGTCCAAAATCAGGATTATCACTCACATCATAAGCTAATATTTCTCTTGTATGAAAGTCGATTATCGGTGAGAAGTATAATCTTCCATAGTTTGTTATAAACATTGTTACATCTGTTCCTAACTTCTCAAAAGGCCTTGTTGTCGAGAAATCTTGCGCTATTAAATTATCCTTTTCTATTTTCAAATGGTTTTTATATGAATTATATCGTCTTTTCTTTTTACCAGCATATAATCCATTTTCTTTCATTATCCTGTAAACTTTCTTTTTGTTTATCTTATACCCCATATTTTGAAGTTCTATTGTTATTCTAGGATATCCATAAGCACCTTTATGCTTATCAAATATTTCTTTAACGAGTTTATATTCTTCAGCTTTCGTTTCATTCCTTTTCTTTCTGGTCTTTATAAAGTAATGATACGTTGATTTACTAATTTCTGCTATTATTAATAAATCTTTTAATTTATATTTACTCCTTAGTTCTTCAATAATTATTACTTTTTCTTCTGTGATGCCCTTGATAGAACTAAGGAATGAAGCTTTTTTAAGTATTCATTTTCAGCTTCTAAATACTTTATTCTTTCTTTTAATTCTTTATCGGCAATCTCCTTTAGTTTTTCTTCTTCAAGCTTATATGGAGCCCTTTTTCTTGTTGTTTGGATAGCGTCTTCGCCTTTATTTTTATATATCTTTATCCAACCACTTAATATTGTTGGATCCATTAAACCATATTCTATTGCTACACTTCTTATTGATCTTCCATCTTTTAATACTTTTGAAATTAAATCTAGTTTAGTTTCTCTAGTATGCTCTCTAGATTCTTCATCTCCTAAAAAGATATCTTCACCATGAGTACGATATAACGCTATAACATATTTAACATTTGAAATGTTATAGTCGTACTCTAAAGATAACTCTTTTAAAGTTATTCCTTCGTATAAAAACTTTCTTGCAATATCGATTTTTACTTTTCTTGTAATTTTCATATAAAAAACCCCCAAGTCACTTTCATTATAATATAAAAGTCTAACTTTTGGGGGTAAGATCATAATATTTGGTGGAGATGAGGGGAGTCGAACCCCTGTGCAAAACAAGAATGCATCTAAATTTCTACATGTTTATCCTTTTAGGGGCTTTAACTTTAAAGTATTGAAAAGGAACATTACGATAAAGCGAGCCTTGAAAATTCGTTTATAGCCTTAAGGCGGCAGAACTACAAATATATCTTACTCTCTTACCTCACTAGACCGTAAGCATTTCTAGATTGGTCGCAGACTTTATCTTAAGCTGCTAGTTGTAATCTTGGTTGTCCACCAAAATTATAAATTGATTTGTTTCCGTTTATTAGAAAACCTCGACGTTTTTACTTGCGTAACCAAGACATGCTTATTAGACCATTGTTACCTTGACGAATCCATAAACATCCCCAGCGAGACAATTATATACTATAAATAAAGTAAAAGCAAATTAATTTTAGTATATCTATTGACAAGCAAAAAACAGCAATTATAATATAGAAAGAGATGTTTATTTTAACTTAACAAAAAGTTTAATATTAGTAAACTTGTAATAAAAATAAAATGAACTTTTCGGCTTTGTAAACATCTTAAACGCGAAAACTCGTTTAACCTATTTAAACAACAAAAGGAGTGTGGAAAATGAACAAATTAATTGAACTAAAAAATGTTACAAAAACATATGGAGATAATATTGTTTTAAAAGGCGTAGACCTAGATATTTATCATAATGAGTTTGTTACATTGTTAGGGCCGTCTGGTTGTGGTAAAACAACACTTTTACGTATTATTGGTGGATTTACTGATCCATCTGAAGGGATTGTTTTGTTAGATGGTAAAGATATTTTATCTCTGCCTGCACATAAAAGACCAACTAATACAGTATTTCAAAGTTATGCTTTATTTCCACATTTAAATGTTTTTGAAAACATTGCTTTTGGTTTAAGAATGAATAAACCAGAAATAAGAGATTTGAAAATAGAACAAGAAGAAAAATTAAAAGAGATTGATGAACAAATTCTTAATGCGGACGAAAAAAAGAAAAAAGAATTACAAAAAGAAAAATCTGAACTTAAAAAGAAACAGAGAAAAGAATTAAGAGCAACTAATAAAAAAAGAGAACAATTAATAGAAGAAAAAGTTAATAAATATTTAAAGATGGTTGGTTTAGAAGGTTATGAGTCTCGTTCGGTTGATAAACTTTCTGGTGGGCAACAGCAAAGAATTGCGATTGCGAGAGCGCTAATTAATGAACCAAGAGTGTTACTATTAGATGAACCACTTGCAGCACTTGATTTAAAGTTACGTCAAGAGATGCAATATGAGTTAAAAGATATTCAAATAAACTCAGGTATTACTTTCATCTATGTAACACATGATCAAGAAGAAGCTTTAACAATGAGTGATAAGATTGTTGTATTAAATGAAGGTGAAGTTCAGCAAATCGGAACACCTGAAGATATTTATAACGAACCAATGAATAAATTTGTTGCATCATTTATTGGTGAATCAAACATTGTTGAAGGTATTATGAAAGATGATTATTTAGTTCATTTTGATGGAGTAGATTATGAGTGTCTCGATTCAGGTTTTAGAAGAAATGAAGTTGTTGATATCGTTTTAAGACCTGAAGATCTAGACATAGTCCCGTTAGGAGAAGGGCCAATCAACGGTGTAATAGACAGTGTAATCTTTAAAGGCGTTCACTACGAAATAGATGTAAAAACGAAAGATAGAATTTATACAATTCATACAACAGATTATGAACCAGAAGGAAAAGAAGTATCAATTACTTTCTTTAAAGAAGATGTTCATGTTATGGAGAAATGGTAATGGAAAACTTTAGACCATTTGAAAGTGAAAAGCCTAAAAGAAAGAGAAAAAGAAAAATAGAAAACAAAGGAACTTTATTAGGAATTCCTTATTATGTAATTTTAATAGGCTTAATTATTATTCCTTTAGTTTTAATCTTCTTTTATTCAATAACAGTCTATGAAGGAAATATGTTTTACAAACTTACATTAGAGCATTTCCAAAACTTCTTTAAACAAGGTTCTTTTGTAAGGACAATGCTTGATAGTATTAAAATTGCGTTAATAACAACAGCTGTTTGTTTATTAATAGGCTATCCTGCTGCATATTTAATTAGTAAACAAAGTCCAAAGGTTCAAGCAATATTAATACTTGCAGTAACTGTGCCGATGTGGATTAACTTACTGATTTTAACTACAGCATGGGTACAAATATTAGATTTGATTAATCCTAAACTCTTAGGGACTGACTTCGCTATTATTATTGGGATGGTAAACATCTATTTACCGTTTATGATTTTACCAATCTATTCTGTACTAACAAGAATTAACCCAAGACTATACGAAGCAGCAGCAGATTTAGGAGCGAATAGTTTTAGAACATTTATGCGAGTTACTTTACCCCTTTCAATTGGTGGGGTACTATCAGGTATAACGATGGTTTTATTACCAGCAGCAACGACAATTGTTATACCTAATAAACTAGGTTTAGGAAGATATTTAATTGGTTCATTAATTGAAGATAGATTTTTCCAAGCAGGTAATTGGAATGAAGGAGCAGCTATCGCAATTATATTAGCCTCAATAATTATGATTTTAATCGTCTTCACAAGAAGATTTGATAAGGTAAGTGAGGTGGAAAAAGATGACGTCTAAAAGAGCCAAAATAATAAATATTGTTTATATATCATTAGTAATTTTGTTTTTCTATCTGCCTATCTTGAGTTTAATAATTTTCTCGTTTAATGATGGAGCAAGTTTAACTAGATGGACAGGATTTTCAATGCGCTGGTACAAAAAATTATTTGAGTCAGATAAGATATTAGATTCAGTTAAAGTATCAATTAGTATTGCATTATTAGCAACATTAATTTCTACAGTAATTGGAACGCTTGCGGCTATTGCTGTTGCAAGAAGAAAAAGAAAGTTTAGAAACGCAATTTTATTTTTAAACAGCATTCCAATTGTTAACCCAGAAATTGTAACTGCGATAGGTTTATTATTGTTCTTAACAATGTTTATTGAACCGTCGTTTAATGCAATGTTAATTGCCCATATTTCATTTTGTGTGCCATATGTTTTCTTAACAGTTTATCCGAAGGTAAGAAGTTTAGATCCAAGTTTAACTGAGGCAGCAATGGATTTAGGGGCTAATCCTTGGAAAGCACTTAGGCATGCGGTTTTACCACAAATCAAAGGTTCGATATTAGCGGGTGCTGCAATCGCCTTTACAATGAGTTTTGATGACTTTGTAATAAGTTATTTTACGGGTGGTTCATATGAAAATATATCGGTATATTTATACAATTTACCAAGAGGAGCGAACCCTTCAATTAATGCACTTTCAACAATAATAATTATCGTCATAACAATTGTAGTTGTGATAAATTATATTAAGAGTAGTAAACAATATAAAAAGGAGAATAGAATATGAAAAAAGTATGGGTTTTATTATTAGTATTAATTTCAGGATTATTACTAACATCATGTGGGGAGGCGGACTTGAAAATATTGCTTCCAACAGAGTATTTAGAAGAAGAATTAGTAAAGCAGTTTGAAAAAGAAAATAAAGTAAAAGTTAAGACAATTTCTTTTGCATCAAATGAGGCAGCTATTTCAAGATTAAAAAGAGAGACATTTGATTTAATGATTCCAAGCGATTATGCAATTGAACAAATGATTGAAGAAGACTTACTTTTACCAATTGAATGGGATAAGATAGATTTAGATAGAGATACAGGTTATGCAACACCGCTTATGAGTATTATAAGAGAATATGAAGAAGCAGAAAAACCAGTACCATTATTAGATTATGCAGTTCCTTATTTTTGGGGAAGTTTAGGAATTATTTATAATGCTCAAAAAGAAGGTTTAGCTGAATTATTAGAAGAAGAAGGTTGGGGAGCATTTTTAGATTCTAGCCTTAAAAAAGTAGTTTATGACTCTTCAAGAGATGGATTTGCGTTAGCCTTAAAATATTTAGGATATTCAGTTAATTCTAATAACGAAACAGAACTACAAGCAGCTGAAGCGCTTTTAAATCAAATTAAAGATTCAGGAAAGGTATTATTTTTAACTGACCAAATTATGGATGATATGCCAGACTTAAAACACGATATTGCATTAACATACAATGGTGATGCAGTTTATGTTAGAACACAACAACCTAATGTTGGTTTCCACACACCTAAGCAAGGAACAAATGTTTTTGTAGATGCATTAGTTATCCCTAAAAAATCAAGAAATGTTGAGTTAGCATATAAATTCATTAACTTCATATCTGAACATGATAATGCAGTAGTTAATGCTGAAACTGTATGTTATGTATCAGCAATTAAAACAGTTTATGAATATATGATTACAGATGAGACTTCAGCATTTTATGACCATAGAGATATTTATATGGTTGAATATAATGAAGAAAAAGATGAGTTATTTAGATATATTCCAAGCGTGAAAAGATTTATGGATGATGCGTGGGCAAGAGTCCGCACAAGATAACAATTAAAGAAGACACCTTATTATGTTTATAATGAGGTGTTTTTTTGTTGCTTTTGTTTACAATTAAGGCTCTACATGGTATTATATATTTATCAATATATATAATATTTTTAGTTTTAAAAATAAACTTTTGAGGTACATTAATGTCAAGAAGAAAATATCGCGAAAAGATAATATTTAATCTCTATGAATTAGATTTAATGGGTAATTCTAATTTTGATAAAGAAACTGAAGCAGGTAAAACAACTTTGGATATAATTAGTAAAATGGAAAAGATAGATGAAGTAATTGAAAGCAATCTTTACAATTATAAACTTTATCGTTTAGCGTATCTCGATAAGGCAATTATTCGACTAGCAACTTATGAGATGATCTATACGAAAGAACCTAAACAAGTAATAATTAATGAAGCGATTGAACTAACAAAAGAATATAGTGATATTGATGATAAACAAAAAGCTTTCACGAATAAAGTTTTAGATAATATTAAAAATAATCTTGGTGATATAAGTGAGTGAACAAAGATATTTAACAGTCAGTGCATTAGTTAGATATATTAAAAATCAATTGGAAAGTGATGACCACTTAAAAACAATTTATTTAAGAGGTGAAATATCAAATTTTACTAGACATAGTTCTGGTCATTTATACTTTTCTTTAAAAGATGAAAGATCGCAAATAAAAGCGATTATGTTTGCGAGCAGCGCTGATAGGTTAAATTTTTCACCAAAAAAAGGTGATAAAGTTCTAGTGTTTGGTTCTATTAATGTTTATGAGCCAAATGGTGATTTTTCAATACTAGTAAAAACGATGGAACTTGATGGAATTGGTGAATTATATTTAGCCTATGAAAAGTTAAAAAAAGATTTAGAAGAAAAAGGTTATTTTAAAGAAGAATATAAAAAAGCAATTCCAAAATATCCAAATGCAATTGGTGTAGTCACTTCGCCAACAGGAGCGGCGATTGAAGATATCATTAATACAATCGGCAGAAGATATCCGCTTGCGAAACTTTATGTTTACCCGGCGTTAGTTCAGGGTGAGAATGCAAAGTATTCTATAAAACAACAAATTGAAAAAGCAAATAAAGATAAGATTGTTGATGTTTTGATTGTTGGTAGAGGCGGAGGTTCAATTGAAGATTTATGGGCGTTTAATGAACTAGTTGTAGCTGAGGCAATCTTTAATTCAGAGATTCCAATCATTAGTGCAGTAGGGCATGAGACTGATACAACGATAGCGGATTTTGTTAGTGATTTAAGAGCACCGACACCAACAGGTGCAGCAGAACTTGCAACACCAAATGTTAATACACTTTATGAAATAGTTAAAAACAATGAAAGAATGTTAAATAGAAATATTAAAAACATCATTGCCGCTAAAGAATATCTTTTAGTTCATTTAGATCAAAGATTAATAAACCAAAAACCAACTAATGTAATGAAAGAAATAGAAAAGCGTTTAGATAAAAACGTTTATGATTTAAGAAGAAACTTTAAGTTAATGATTGAACATAAGAAGTTTTTATTAGAGTCTAAAATAAACTTGTTAAGAAGAGTAGATTTAAATAATTTATATGAAACTAAATTAACTAATTTAAACGAATCTAAAAAAGATCTAACAAACAACTTTAATCAAGTGATTAACAATAAGCAGCAACAATTAAATTTAGTAATTGGTTTATTAAAATATCAAAACCCATTACAGTTAATGAGTCAAGGTTATACTGTAACACTAAAAGAGGGCAAGAGATTGTCTTCAGTGGAAGAAGTTAATAAAGATGATAATATTGAAACAGTTGTAAAAGATGGAAAGATTATTTCACAAGTAATTAAAAAGGAGAAGAGAACATGAAAGATAAAACATTTGAAAGTGCTTTAGCTGAACTAGAAGAAGTTGTTAAAAAACTTGAAAACAAAGATATTGGTTTAGATGAAGCGATAAAATTATATAATGAAGGTTTAGAATTATCGAAGTTGTGTTATGAAAAATTAGAAAAATCAAAAGAACTTATCGTTGAAAAAATGGAAGAAACTGAAGTTTAATGAGCAAAAAGAAGAAAATATCGTTTGATATTGAAAGTATTAAAGACCCAACTTTTTTAAAAGACCTTAAAGTAAAAGAACTTGAGATTCTTGCACAAGAAATCAGGTCTTTTTTAGTTGAAAAGATAAGTAAGACAGGTGGACATTTAGCATCAAACTTAGGAGCTGTTGAATTAACGTTAGCTTTACATTATGTTTTTGATTCACCAGTAGATACGATTATTTATGATGTGAGTCATCAAATTTATACTCATAAAATTTTAACAGGTAGAGCGAGTGAGTTTGATACATTAAGACAACATAAAGGTTTATCAGGTTATGCAAGTTATAACGAATCTGTTCATGATAAATGGGAAAGTGGACATGCCGGTACATCAATATCAGCGATGGTTGGTTTCTTACAAGCCAATAAAGTTTTAAACAAAGAAGGGAATGTAGTTAGCGTTGTTGGTGATGCATCAATAATTAACGGTACTAACATGGAAGCCTTAAATTATTTAGGAAATATGTATGACGGGAAAGGTATCATTCTTTTAAATGACAACAATATGAGTATTAGTAAAACTCGTGGGGCAATGTCAGTTATGCTAGCGCGTTTAAGAGGTTCAAAATTCTCAAAAGGTATGAGAAAAGTATTTGATAAAATACTACCTAATTTCCTTTTTAGAATCGGAAGAAGAATTAAAAGAGCTTTAAAAGGAATTTTTCAAAGACGTAATATGTTTGAAGATATGGGATATGTATATATTGGACCAGTAAATGGTAATAATATTAAAAGAGTAATTCAAACATTAAAATCTGCCAAGAAAATGAATAAAAGTGTAGTAATTCATGCAGTCACTAAAAAAGGTTTAGGATATGCGTTTGCAGAATATGATGAAGAAGGATCATATCACGGCGTTCCAGCTTTTGATAAAAAAGCAGGTCTTTTAAACAATAATGGTAATAGTAAAATCACTTGGAGTGAAGGTATCGCAAGCATATTAGATAAATATGCAGAAGAAAAAGATATTTATGTTTTAATCCCAGCGATGATTGTTGGTGGAGGGTTTTTAGAGTTTGCAGAAAAACATCCTAATAGAATAATTGATGTTGGTATAGCTGAAGAGCATGCCGCTGTAATGAGTGCGGCACTTGCCTTAAATAAAATTAATGTTTTTTTATCTTATTATTCAACATTTAGTCAAAGAGCATATGACCAAATTTTAAATGATATTGCTAGAACCAATTTAAAAGTAGTTATTGGAATAGACAGAGCAGGATTTGTTGGTGAAGATGGTTCTACACATCAAGGCTTATATGATGTTTCAATGTTTTTAAGTATGCCTAATATGACAGTTACGATGCCAAAAGATTTAAAAGAAGCAGAGGGATTATTAAAATATGCGTATGATTTACATGATGGTCCGTTCGTAATTAGATATCCTAGAGCGAACATTAAAAAAGAAATTAATAATGATGTAAAACCGATTGGTCCATCTTGGGAACAATTAACAAATAAAACCAGAGGATATGTAATAAGTTATGGTCCTGTTTTAAACTTTTTAGAAGAAGTAATTGAAGAAGAAAAATTAGACTTTTCATTAATCAACGCAAGATACATTCATCCTCTTGATGAAAAACTTTTAAGAACTATTTTAGAAACGGGAAAACCACTTGTAGTGTATGAAGAAACACACGCTAGTGGTGCGCTTTACCAAAAGATTTTAGAGTTTATGGCAAATAATGAATATCATAATAAAATCACGAGTTTAAGTGCTTATAATAAAGTGATTAGACATGGTTTTGTTAGCGATAATAGAAGTGACGCTGAGATGGGAAAAGCAGATATTGTTAAAGCAATAAAAGAGATATTATGAGATTAGATAAATACATTGTAGATAACTTTGGATATACACGTTCAAGAGCGATAGACTTAATTAAAGTTGGCTCTGTATATGTTAATGGAGAGGTGGTTTTAAAACCATCAAAACAAGTAAGCGAAACGGATAAAATAAAAATTAACGACAAACTTAAATATGTAAGCAGAGCAGGCGTTAAATTAGAAGAAGCAATAAATTATTTTAATTTAGACTTTAAAGATAAAACAGTTTTAGATGTTGGTTCATCAACTGGTGGTTTTACTGAAGTGAGTTTAAAGTATGGAGCGAAAACTGTTTATGCTTATGATGTTGGTAAAGATCAAATGGATGAAGAGTTAAGAAAAGATAAAAGGATTCATCTTTTTGAACAAACAAATATCTTGTCTGCTGATGTTAAAGAAGTTGATATTTGTTTAATTGATGTCTCGTTTGTTTCTATAAAGCCAATCATTAAACATTTAAAGGGTAAAGCTAAAGTATATGTAATGTTGTTTAAACCTCAGTTTGAAGTTGGGCCCGATAATTTATATGGTGGAATAATTAAAAATGAGAAAGTTTTAAAAGAAGCAATTTTAAGTTTTAAAGAGTTTTTAAAGGAAGAAGAAATTAATTTAAGAGACTATTTACAAGTATCTCTAAAAGGTAAAAAAGGTAATCAAGAGTATATATTTATTGGTGATATGAATGTTAGAAAAGATAATAATTAAAAACTTAGCGATTATTGAAGATTTAGAAATCGAGTTTAACGAAAACTTTACCGCACTAACTGGTGCAACAGGCGCAGGTAAAAGTTTAGTGATCGATTCTTTAAAGTTAATCTTCGGTAAAAGAGCAGATAGTGATTACATTCGTTACAATGAAGAAGAAGCGACAGTAACTGCAGTCTTTAAAAACTTAAACAAAGAAGTTAAAGACTATTTAAGTGTGCTATCAATAAAAGATGAAAGTTTAACTATTGAAAGAGTGATTAGTAAAACGGATAGGAATAAAATAACAGTCAATAATAAAAACATAACTCTTGGTGAATTAAAAGAGTTAGGAGTTTTACTTGGTGATATTCACGAACAACACGACACACAAAAATTGTTAGATGAAAAAACTGCATTACTGATGGTTGATCAATTAGGGAAAACAATAAACACATTAAATGAGTATGTGATGTTAAGATATAACTATTTAGAGGCGAAAGATAAATATGAAGGAGCACTCAAAAAAACAAGCGAAACAAACGAACTATTAGATGAGTTAAAATACAAGTTAGATGAACTAGAAAAAGCCAAGTTAAACTTAGGCGAATTAGAAGAATTAAAAGAAACAATTTTAACATTATCTAATCAAAAAGAAATTGTTGAAGCGTTAAATTTAGCCTATCAAGCGTTTAAAAATATTTCTGATGAAAATGCCATTTATACGGGCGTAAAACAGTTAGAAAAGATAAGCGAATATTCTTTAACATATAAAGAGTTATTAGAAAGGATAAACTCTTTAAACTATGAGTTAGAAGATATAAAAGTATTATTATATGATGAACTTAATGTAATTTATGATTTTAAAATTGATGAATTAGAAGAACTTCAAAATAGATATTATTTCTTGTTAGATTTAGAAAAGAAATATAACATGAGTATTGAAGAGTTAATTAGCTATCAAGAAGAATTAAAAGATGAAATCTTAAAAGCGGAAAATTATGATCTCTTTTTAGAAAAATTATTAAAAGTAAAAGAAGATGCTTATAATAAAGCGTATAAAAAAGGGTTAGATTTAAGAGAAAAAAGAAAAACAATCGCTAAAGTATTAGAAAAAGAATTTATTCTAGTTTTAGAAAGATTAGCGATTGATTATGTTAATTTTAAAGTGGAATTTATTGATACGAATAAAGTTTTAAAAGAAGATGGTATTGATGAGGTTGAGTTTTTAATTAGTTTAAATGAAGGAGAACCATTGAAGCCATTTTATAAAGTAGCATCTGGTGGAGAGTTATCTAGAAGCATGTTAGCTTTAAAAATTCTATATGGAAAGATTTATAATTTAGGTTTAATGGTCTTTGATGAAATTGATTTAGGCATCTCAGGTGACGCAGCGAGTAAAGTAGCAAATGAACTTTATAATTTGTCAAAAGAAAGACAAATAATTACAATCACACACTTACCACAAGTAGCTGCAAGAGCAGAAAAACATTTCAATATTGAAAAAAAAGTTGTCCAAGGCAGGACAACTACAGTTATTAAAAATTTAAATTATGATGAAAGAGTGTATCATTTAGCGTATATGCTCTCTGGTAAAAATATTACAGATGGTGCAATTAGTCACGCTAAGACGCTATTAAACAAAAAAGCCTAGATAGGCTTTAAAAATTAATTAATGCAACTATTAAACCAGCAATTGAAGCTCCTACCATTGCAATAACAATAGTTAAAATAATTATTTTACCCCATAATGTTTTAGCAGGGCTTTTGAATGCAGGTACATCTTCATATTGTTTCTTTTGTGTGTTTGGTTTTTGATAGTTTTTCTTAGTTTGTTTATTACTCATACTTTCACCTCTTAATATGCATAAATAATTATAACATAAATATTTTTATTTGAAAGGCTTTTTATGAATAACAAACCGAAAATAATTTTTCATATTGATTTGAACGCTTTTTATGCTAGCGTTGAAATGATCTTAGACCCGCATCTTAAGAACCGGGTTTTTGCGGTTGGTGGCAAAGGGAGTTATTTTCGCGATGGTATTTTAACGACTGCTTCATATAAGGCAAGAAAGTATGGGATAAAAAGCGGAATGTCAATAAATGAGGCATTAAATAGATATCCAAGACTTATTATCGTTCCTAATAATTTTCCTGCTTATCATAAATATTCAAATATTTTTTATAACTACCTAAAACAATATTCTAATCAAATATATAAAGCATCAATTGATGAAGTTTATATGGATGTGACAGAAATATCAAAAGAAATTCATCCGCTGGAGCTTGCGAAAAAGATTCAGACAGAACTCAACGAGATCCATGGTCTACCTGTTAGTATCGGTATTGGGCCAACGCTCTTTTTAGCGAAAATGGGTAGTGATTATAGGAAACCTTTAGGTATTACAGTAATGAGAAAAAGAGATGTGCCTAAGAAACTATTTCCTAAATCTATCGGTAGCGTTTTTGGGATAGGTGTAAAAACAAAAGAAAGATTAAATGATATTGATATTATTACTATTGCTGATTTTGCTAATTTAGAAAATAAAAATAAAATCATTGAAGCAGTTGGAGAAAATATTTATTATTCTACAATTTGCGATTTAAATGGTGATTCAACAGACTTCGTTGATGTTAATAAACATTTAATTCCGCAAAGCATATCTAATGAAACGACTTTAGCTCATGATATAGATATATTAGAAGTACTAAAAGAACGTTTGGATGAACTTTTTGAAAAAACTTATGGAAGATTAGTAAAAGAAGATTTAATTTGTAAGAGTGTCTTTATTAAAATAAGATATTCTAACTTTAAAACGACAACTAAAACAGTGTCTTTAAGTGATTACAATAATGATTATGATCAGTTAAAATTTATCGCAAACGAATTATTAGAAAACCATTATAATGGTACACCAGTTAGATTAATTGGTGTAGGGTTTAGTAATATTATTAGAAAAGCAGATTATAAAGAAGATAGAACATTATTTAACTATGAAGAGTTGGATAAAAAAAGAGCCTGAGGCTCTTAACTTAATATTTCTTCATATGATACTTTAGAAGTGTTATCCCATGTAGATTTATCGTTATAATTAAACTGTTTTAAGTAGTTTATAACTTCGCTTGTAATTGCTTTTGAGGTGCTAGCACCACTTGTAACATTAACGATTTTTACATCTTTAAACCATTCTGGGTCAATATCGCTAATAGATTCAACACGATAGGATTTAATTTTCGCATCTCTTTCTGAAACTTCTTTTAATTTATTAGTGTTAGAAGAATATGTATCACCAACAACGATTAATAAATCAGCTTTTGGTTGTTCAATAACGGCTCCCTGTCTTTTTGTGGTAGCCATACAAATATCGCTATTAAAGATTAATTGATGTTTCTTTTTAAGTTCTTGAACGATGGTTAAAACCTCAAACAAAGATAGAGTAGTTTGATTAGTAATATAAAGAGGCTTTTTAGTTCTCTTTTTTAATTTTCTGGCATCGCTTATAGATGAAACAAGAGTTATATCATTAGTTAAACTAAGTACGGCTTCAACTTCAGGGTGATTTTTCTTGCCAATATAAACTATCTCATAATCATCTTTGTTTTTTAAAATTTGTGTATGAACTTTATAGACATCGCTACAAGTAGCATCAATTACTTGAATGTTTTTAGTTTCTAACATTTTTTTTACTGCTAGTGAAGTGCCATGAGCTGATAGGATTACTGTTCCATCATTTATTTTCTTTGCCATTTCTAGTCTTGTCATGTTTGGATTATCAAAACTAATAACGCCATAATGGTCTAATGCTTCTTTAATCTTTTTGTTGTGGACGATTAAACCTAAAATGTAAATTGGCTTTTTTACATTTTTATCTTTAATTGCGTCTTTAACTATTTTTAAAGCTTTTGCGACTCCATGACAAAACCCTTGCGGTTTAAGTTCGTTAATAATCATACTATCACCAAAACTATTATACACAATAAATAATTATTTTATTAGGGAAATAATTAAAAGTAAGGTATAATTAATTAGGTGATTGCTTATGAACCAAAAATACTTAGAAGCAATCAAGTCGTTAGGATTTAATGAACCATCATTAGTTCAACAAACAGTCTTTAAACAATTCGACCATGAAAAATCAGCTGTAGTAATTAGTCCAACAGGAACAGGCAAGACGCACGCATACTTAATACCATTAATTGAGAGAATCGATCCATCTTTAAAAGAAGTGCAAATATTAATTGTTGTTCCAACCAATGAGTTAGTTAATCAAGTAGCAGGAATGTTAGAACCAATTAAAGGTGAAATAACAGTTAAACTATTTAGAGCGAACGATGATAAGAAAAGGCTAATTAAATCCTTAGAGAACGAACAACCTCAGATTGTTATAGGTACACCTGGCAGGTTGTTAGATTTGGTTGTAAAAGAAAACGCATTAAAAACGTATACGACAAAATACTTAATATTAGATGAAGCGGATATGTTGTTTGATTTTGATTTTATGAGTCAAATAGATCCGATTGTGCACAAACTGACTAGCAAGGTTTTTGTGTTTTCTGCTACAATGCCTAAAAACTTATTAAATTGGGTTAATAAATATTTCGGTTATGCCGACTTAATAGACTTAACTGATGAAGTAAATTTAAATATTGACCATTATATCTTAATGGCAGGAATGGACAAGGATTATCGGCTTTTACAATTATTAAAAGTTATAAATCCGTTTTTATGTATTATTTTTGTGTCAAAAAATGAGATGGTTACTGAAGTTTACCAAATGTTATTAGAAAAAGGTTATAATGTAACTAGAGTTTCTTCTAAATTATCAATGAAAGAACGCAAAAATATAATAAATGAAGCAAGAACTTCAAAGTATCAATATATAGTTGCATCTGATTTAGCTTCAAGAGGAATAGATTTTTTAGGAGTCACACATATTATTAATTATGATTTGCCATATCAACTTGATTTTTATATCCATAGAAGTGGTAGAACAGGGAGAATGGGTGCTCATGGAGAAGTATATTCATTTTATGAAGATAAGTTTTCAAGAAAGTTTGCGAGTTTGGAAAAACGTGGAATTAAATTTAAGAAAATTAGAATATCAAATGATGGAGAATTAGTTCCATATCAATCTAGGAAAGATAGATTAAAAGAAGAAGAAATACAAGCAATTAAGAAGATAAAAAAACCTACAAAAGTAAAACCAGGCTATAGAAAGAAAAATAAAGAAAAAATCGAAAAAGCTCTTAGAAAAGTAAGAAGGAAGCGATGAGAAAAATGATTTTACTAGGTTCGCATGTGTCGTTAAAAGGCGATGAGATGTATTTAGGAAGTGTAAAAGAAGCAATTAGTTATGGTGCTAATGCCTTTATGGTATATACAGGTGCTCCACAAAACACAAGAAGAAGACCAATGGAAGAAATGAGAATTGCGGAAGCTTTGAAGTTGATGGAACAAAATAATATTTCTCCTAAACATGTTGTTGTGCATGCACCATATATTATGAATTTAGCTAATCCCAATATAGAAAAAAGAAATTTTGGAATTGATTTTTTAACTAGCGAAATTGAAAGAACAGACGAGATGAAAGCAACCCAAATTGTTTTCCATCCGGGCAGTGCTGTAGGTTCATCACGCGAACAGGCAATTAAATGGATTGCTGAAGGATTAAATGAAGTTATTTCTCGCACAAAAGGTTCTAAAGTAAAAATAGCATTAGAAACTATGGCTGGTAAAGGTAATGAGATTGGTAAAACTTTTGAAGAGTTAAGAGATATTATTAATTTGATTGAAGATCAAAGTAGAGTAAGTGTTTGTTTTGATACATGTCATACGCACGATGCAGGTTATGATGTCAAACATGATTTTGAAGGAGTACTTGCTGAATTTGATAGAATTGTTGGTAAAGAAAGAATAAGTGTAGTACATGTTAATGATTCTAAAAATGTTAGAGGTGCAGCGAAAGATCGTCACGAAAACATCGGTTTTGGTGAAATAGGTTTTGAAGCACTTGTTAAAATAATTTATCATGAAGATTTTAAACATATTCCCAAAATATTAGAAACACCATATGTTGGAGAAAACGCACCTTATAAAGAAGAAATAATAATGATTAAAGAAAACAAGTTTAACCCTAATTTAAAAGAAGAATTAAGTTAAGCATCCAGTTTTTTTAAAACTGATAGGGTTATTAAAATAAAATTTAAATTGTGCGCAAGTTATACAAACGACTTTAATGAAAGACCAAGAGCGCAGCAAGCAATGTATGATGAAATCTGTTGGTTTCATAGGTGGAGTTGTGAGCCACCATTGGTATTGTAAAAAAAATAAAAATAGGAGGAAGAAAAATGAGTTTTACAATATTATTTAATTCAAGCACAGATTTACCACAAAAAGTTGCTGATGAACTTAATTTAAAGTTAGTACCTTTAAGATTTACTATTGAAGGAGAAACATATGCTAACTATTTAGATCACAGAGAATATGATATCAAAGAGTTCTATCACAAACTTAGAACTGGAAGTCTAGCAACAACGACACAAATTAATGTTTACGAGTATGAAGAAGCGATCCAAAAAGAAATAGATAAAGGAAAAGATGTTTTAATATTATCCTTTTCTAGTGGATTATCGGGGTCTTACAATTCCGCAAGGATAGCGGCAGATAGTTTTAAAGATAGTAAACAAAAAGTTTTATTAGTTGATACTAAAGCTGCATCGTTAGGAGAAGGACTACTAGTCTATCTAACAGCTTTACAACGAAAAGAAGGTAAAACTATTGAAGAGGTTTATGATTATGCGAACTATTTAGTTCCCCATTTGGCTCACTGGTTTACTGTTGATGATTTAATGTTTTTGAGAAGAGGCGGAAGAGTTTCAGGATTTTCTGCGAGAATTGGTACAATTTTAAATGTTAAACCAATTATGCATGTAGATGATGCAGGAAAACTAATCGTTAAATCAAAAACAATCGGCAGAAAAAAAGCATTAAGAACGCTAGCTTCAAAACTAGAAGAAACAATTGATACAAGTATTTCTAAAACAGTATTTATCTCTCATGGAGATGCATTAGAAGATGCTCATTATTTAAGAGATGAAATAATGAAATTAGGTTTAGATGTTGATATCAAAATCATTAATCATATCGGCCCTGTTATTGGAGCACATTCGGGCCCAGGAACAATGGCTCTATTCTTTACAGCTACACACAAATAAGAAGTTCTACAAAACAAAAAAACCATCAGTCAAACTGATGGTTTTTCGCATAATTAAGCCTATTTCTGATAAACTGTTTTACCATTAATAATTGTTTCTTTGAGATTTAAATCTTTATCTAAAATTAGTAAATCAGCATATTTTCCAACTTTAATTGAACCGATTTTATCATCAACTTTTAAAGATTTTGCTGGTGTTAAACTGCTAGAAAGAGATGCCTCAACTAACGATAAATCAAGTGCAGTAATTAAGTTTTTATAACCGTCAATCATCTTTAAAATTGAACCGGCAAGAGATCCATCTTCAAGTCTTGCTTCATTGCCTTTAACGATAACCTTTAATCCACCTAGTTCACTAATTCCATCAGGAAGTCCTTTGTTTCTCATCGAGTCGGTTATTAACGCAATATTTTCCGCACCTTTATTTTTGTATAAAAGTTTAGCAGCTTCAACGCTTGTATGAATCTTATCAAAAATCAATTCGCTTAATACATCGGTGTGAAGTAGTGCTGCGCCAACCACACCAATATCTCTGTGATGAAGTTTTGTCATTGCATTATATGTATGCGTGAATGATGATAGTCCAGCAGCGATTGCTTTTTTAGTTGTTTCATAATTAGCTGTTGTGTGGGCAATAGAAGCGACAATATTATTTTTCTTTAAGTGTTTAACGAACTTTAAGTCTTCGTCAAGTTCGGGTGCAACAGTAACTTTTTTAATAATGTTTCCAGCGTTTTTATTCCACTTGTCAAATTCAACAATATTAGGCTTTCTAATATAAGTAGGGTTTTGAGCGCCTGCAGCATTTGGGCTAATGTATGGACCTTCTAAATGGACACCTAAAACTCTTGCTGCATTTTCGTCTTGGTTTAATGAATAGTTATTAATTGCTTGTAAAGCCTCTAAAACTTTTTCATAGCTTTGTGTCATCGTTGTAGGTAAGAAAGCAGTAGTACCTTCTTTTGGAAGATTAAGTGCTAGATTTTTTACTGCATCCCCGCCATCCATCGCATCATAAGAATAACCACCATGAATATGTATATCAACAAAACCAGGAATTAAAATGTCTTTACCTTTTTTGTAGTGGCCTTTTTCTTCAATCTTTAGAATAAGGTTATCCTTAATGGTAAGATTTCCATAAATAACCTTATCTTCTAAAACGATATTAATATTTTTAATTTGTCTCATATTATCACCAAAGTTATTATAACTTAAAATTAAGTAAAATTAAATAGATATGTAAAATAAATCGCTATTTAATCAAAAATAAAGTATAATTGAAAATGGATGTTTTAAGGGGGTAAAAAAGATGTTAAAAGAAACTTTAGCACTATTAAAAAAACATGGGGTAGAAATTAATAATCCATTTGAAAAAGTGGTATTAAGTAATTCTACAAGAGAAGAAAATAATGTGCTTTACATTAAAAATATTCCTGAAGGGCTTTTATATATTCAAAATAAAGCTGCTGGGAAAGTTATGGATGAAAATACTTTTAAACATACTTCGACAATGATTGATTTATCAAGAAACGCAGTGATGAATTTAGAGTATTTTAAAGATACGATGATTAAACACGCATTATTAGGATTTGATGAAGTATGGTTATATATGGAAGATGTATTTAAGATAAGTACTGAACCTAAGTTTGGTTATATGCGTGGAAGTTATAGTAAAGAAGAATTAAAAAGCATGGTTTTATTTGCGAAAAAATTAGGTATAACTTTAATTCCATGCATTCAAACGCTAGGACATTTTTCGCAGTTTTTAAGATGGTTTAGTAGCGCACCATACAAAGATACTTTTGATGTTTTAAAAGTTAGAAGCGATAAAACATATGAACTAATAACAGACATAATTAAAACAATGAGAGAAGTGTTTGAAACAAATAAAATTCATGTTGGTATGGATGAAACATTCGGTTTTGGATTTGGTAGATATTATAAAGAAAATGGTTATACACCACAACCAGAACTATTTATGGAACATCTAATTAAAGTTAATAAAATTTGTTTAGATAACGGATTTGTTGATGTGTATATTTGGAGTGATATGTTTTTTAGAATGTATTCTAAGACAGAATCTTATTATGATCCAACAATAACCTTTGATGATAGTTATGTTAAGCAAATTCCTAAAAATGTTGGGATAGTTTATTGGGATTATTATAATGAAGATGAAGCCAAAATATCAGCGATGATTGAAGCACATCAAAAATTAAAACGTAAATTAATCTTTGCCTCAGGAACTTGGATTTGGACTAAGTTAACTTACGACAAGGGTAAAACAGATAGAACGGCATTTGCACATATCAATGCCGCCAAAAAATATAACATTGATGAGATTTGTTTCACGCAATGGCAAGACGATGGTGCTTACTGTGATTATGATTCAATTTATGTTGGTTTATATGATGTAATGAATAAGATAGTTAATAATACAATTAGTAAAGAAGTATTTAATAATATAACAGGAAGTAATTATGATACAGCAATAATATATTCAGAAATAAACACATTTAAAGGCGCGCCAATTAATTATCTATG
This sequence comes from Acholeplasma sp., assembly GCA_012839355.1. Lineage (GTDB taxonomy): Bacteria > Bacillota_I > Bacilli_A > Acholeplasmatales > UBA5453 > UBA5453. The sequence goes on along the minus strand of DUNK01000017.1, from coordinate 8,323 downwards.
GGATGATATTTTATTAGGAATATATGTAAATGAAATATTTGGTTATGAACCTGAAAACTTTGATGAGACAATTAATAACTATAAAGAATATATTAATAGGCTAGAAAAAAATCGTCTTCACGCAGTTATTATAGATTTTGCAAAACTAATTTTAAGCAAGTTAGAATTTAGAAGAAAACTTTTATATAATTATCAAAACAAAAAACCTTTATTAAAAGAGTTACTTCCACTACTTGAAAACATAAGAGTGAATTTAGATTATGTAATAATGAGATTTAGAGAAAACTGGTTAAGAAGATATAAGTTTTATGGTTTGGAAGTAATAGAATCAAGATTATATGTATTTTATGCAAGAATAGAAGATGCTAAATACTTATTTGAAAAGTACGATAATAAACAAATTGATAAACTTGAATTCTTACATGAACCGCTTGACAAAAAAGAACCTTATTTATCACCTAAGTTTACTGATACATTTTATGGAACGAAAGTCTTTTAAGAAAATAAAAAACCGATTCGAAATTGAATCGGTTTCTTTTTTATTACTAATTACTTAATTGTTTCGCCACTCTTAACTTCTTTTTTAGTGAATTTAGCTGTATCATAAACTCTAACGTTTCTTGGAATATGAGTCCCTGCAGGAACTTCAGCGTGTTTAGCGAAAATATTAACGCCGCTTGATAGTAATTCAGGTTTTTCTTGGTTTGGTGTATAGTCATTACCAAAGCCGATTTTCACGTTATCGCCAATCATAACTTTCTTATCGATAATCGCACGTTCAATTTGAACATTATCACCAATATGAGCTTGGTTGAAGATAACACTATCTTTAACAACTGAGTTTTTACCAACATATACCCCTGGTGATAAGATTGAGTTAATAACTGTACCTTCAATAATTGAACCATTACTAATTAACGAGTTAGAAATTTTAGCATCAAAGCCGATTTTAACAGGTGGCATTTCTTCACTTCTTGTATGGATTCTCCACTTATCATCATATAAATCTAAACGTGTGTCAGGGTTTAAAAGTTCAAGTGATGTTTCAATGTACGAATCAATTGTACCAACGTCTTTCCAGTAGCCTGAGAAAGGATAAGAATAAACTTTTGCGCCTTGTTCAAAGATTAGTTTTGGAATGATGTGTTTACCAAAGTCGTTTTCACCTTCACGAAGATTTTCTAATGAGTCAATTAATACATCTGTACTAAAAACATAAATACCCATTGAAGCTTGATCAGATTTTGGATGAGCTGGTTTTTCTTCAAAATCAACAATACGATTATTTTTATCAGATGATAAAATTCCAAATCTGTAACCTTCTTCAATTGGAACAGTAGTAGTAGCGATTGTTAAATCTGCACCATTTTTTTCGTGTTCCTTAACCATTAAATCATAATTCATTTTGTAGATATGGTCACCAGATAAGATTAAGCAGTATTTTGGATTTCTTCTCTTTAAGAAATCAATGTTTTTAAGTACTGCGTCTGCTGTACCACCATACCAAGATGCGTGTGGTTGGAGAAGTGTGACTGCGCTGTCTCTTCTATCTAAATCCCAAGGTTTACCAGCACCAATGTGTTCATTTAGTGATAGTGGTAAATATTGAGTTAGAATAACAACATCATATATGCCAGAATTAGAACAGTTAGAAAGTGTAAAGTCAATAATTCTAAACTTACCAGCGAAAGGCATTGCCGGTTTGCTTCTTTTTTCTGACAATAAATCAAGCCTTGAACCTTTTCCACCAGCTAAAATTATTGCGAGAGTTTTCATAGTTTACCTCCTGTTTTTTTGTAATGTTTTTTTGTATAAACTTAAGTATTTATCTCCCATAACTTCTAAACTGAAGTTTTTTTCCATTGCGTGTTGTTGAATTGTTCTAAACGCTGTCTGATTATTGTTGTATAAATCAATAGCGCTTAAGAGTGTATTTTTAAATTCATGAGCATTATAATTTCTAAAACTAAAGCCATCGCCTTCGTTTGTATATTTATTGTAAGGGATAACTGTGTCTTTTAATCCTCCAGTTTCTCTTACAACAGGAAGGGAACCATAACGCATTGCCATCATTTGACTTAAACCGCAAGGTTCAAATTCTGAAGGCATCATGAAGATATCGCTAGAAGCGTATAACTTTTGGGCTAATTTGTGAGAAAAGCCGATATATGCATAAACTCTATTAGGATATTTAGCAGCTAAATAGCTGAAGAAGTTTTCATAAACTTCATCGCCGCTACCTAAGATTGCGAAGTTAGCGTTTGATTGAGCGATAACTTCTTCAAGCGTCGCAAGCATTAAATCGATTCCTTTTTGTTTAGTAAGTCTGCTAACAAATGCCACTAAAGGAATGCTCGTTACTTGGTCTAAACCATGAGTCTTTAAAAATAAGGCTTTATTGTTTCTTTTACCTGTGACGAACTTGCTTTTATTATAGTTAAAGTCAATATTTGGATCAGTTTCAGGATTATAAATATCATAATCAATACCATTTACAATACCATACAAATCCGCACTACGATCTTTTAGAAGTCCATCTAACATATAGCCGTAATGTTCTGTTTGAATTTCATCTTTATATGTTTCACTAACAGTATTGATTGCATCACTCAATAAAATACCCGCTTTTAAAAAGTTAAAGTTATCAAAGTGAATATAATCATAACTGAAATCTAAGTTAGTATATTTATAAGTTGATTTATCAAAGGAACCATGGAATTGTAAGTTGTGGATAGTTATTAGTGTTTTAATGTCTTTGTATAATGGTTGTTTACGATAATGATTATTTAAAAGGAAAGGAACCATTCCTGTTTGCCAATCATTTAAGTGAAGTAAATCAACCTTTAAATTAGCTAGTCCAATATATTCTAAGATAGCATAATCAAAGATGAAAAAACGTCTATTATCGTCTAAATAACCATACAATGAATCACGCTTAAAAGAATCGTGTTCAACAAAAACATAGTTAACACCATCCCTTAAAAAAGAATGATAGTTAACAGTAACTTTCTCATCACCCATTCCGAAGCTTTTCTTCCCGATGTGTTTTGCTTCATAATCTTTCAAAATTGAATCGTTATAAAGCGGAGTTATAATAGTAACATTTTCATGTTTCGCAACATATTTTGGCAAAGCGCCCGCTACATCGGCTAAACCGCCTGTTTTTGAAAAGGGTGCAACTTCAGATGAACAAAACAATATATTTTTCCTACCCATGATTTCACCTCAACATCAATTATACCTAAAAGTAGGCATTTTAACAAGATGAAACGGAATGTTTCACATAATAAAAAGAATTGTAAATAAAAAATGCTTATGATATAATCATATTAGTGTTTTTACGGAGGAGTGTAATAAATGCCAGATAGATATAAGAAAATACAACCTAAATTAAAACCACTTCCATTTATAATAATCGGAGTAGTATTAGTAGCAGTAATAGTTTTAGTATTAGTTTTAAGAGAAACACCAAAAGAAAAATTTTATAACGAATATACAGCTTATGGTGCTAAAGAATTAGAAAAGAAACATGTATTTAAAGAAATCAGTTATAAAACACTTAAGAAAAAGATAGATAAAGAAGAAAAATTGTTAGTTTATATTGGTGCTCCGACTTGTAGAGCATGTATAGACGAAGTACCACTATACGACAAAGAATTTACTGCTGAAGATTTAAACATTGGAGAATATTTAGATTGTATATATTATGTAGATACTAGAAAGTTAAGTTCTAGCCAAACCGAAGAAATAACAAATGAATATTTCTATTCACCTGAACAGCCATTATTTTTATACTTTGCTGAAGGTGAATTAGCGATAGATAGATATATGTTTACAAGCGGTCAAACTACACAAGGAAACATTCATTTATTCTTAAAAGAGGTATTATACCAATTAAAAAAGTAAAGCACTGTTTGAAGTGCTTTTTTAATAAAAAATAAAGGTGATAAAATGTTTAAAGATATTAAAGCTGATATAAAAGAAAAACTAGAAAATATTTATCAGACAGAACTAGTTGTTGAAGCATCACCAAGGCAAAAATCAGATTTAGCAATTCCTTTATTTAAACTTGCGAAAGAAACTAATAAAAACATTCAAGAAGTAGCAGGAGAAATCAAAGAACATTTAAAGGACATAAAGGTAATAAAAGAACTTCAATTTGAAAGAGGTTTTTTAAACATTTATTTTGACCGCAAAAAATATGCTAATAAAGTTATTGATATAATAACTAAGGAACAAGAAGAGTATCCAAAGTTTAAAAAGAAAAATGAAGTAGTAAGTATTGATTTTTCTAGCCCAAATATTGCGAAGAACTTTAACATCGGTCACTTAAGAAGCACAGTAATTGGTGCTTCACTCGCAAAAATATACGAAAAAACAGGTTATGATGTTATAAAGATAAATCACTTAGGAGATTTTGGCACACAATTTGGTAAACTTATTGTTGCATATAATCTTTGGGGTAATGAAAAAGGTTTAAATGAAGATCCAATTAAATACTTACAAGAATTATATATAAAATTTCATAATGAAGCAGATTTAGATTCTAGTTTAGAAGATAAAGCTAGAGAAGTCTTTAAACACTTAGAAGATGGCGATGAAGAAACAACTAAACTTTGGCAGAAATTTAGAGATTTAAGTTTAGTTGAGTTTAAACGTATATATGACATTTTAAATATTAATTTTGATAGTTATGATGGCGAAGCATTCTTTGTTGATAAAACTGCTGAAGTAGTTAAAATATTAGAAGACAAAAAATTGCTTAAACTAGATGAAGGCGCACAAATCGTTGATTTAGAAGAGTATGATTTACTACCTGCATTAATTAAAAGAGCTGATGGGGCAACATTATATTTAACGCGAGATATCGCAGCTGTTTTATATCGTATGAGAACTTATAATTCTAAACGGATTTTATATGTTGTCGGTAATGAACAAAAACTCCATTTTGAACAACTTAAAAAAGTTGTTGAGTTGATGGGCTATGATGATGTTAAGATTGAACACGTTAATTTTGGTTTAGTCTTATTAGGCGGCAAGAAGATGAGATCAAGAGAAGGTAATGTTGTTAATTTAAAAGATGTTTTAATTGAAGCGAAAGATTTAGCCTTAGAAGCGATAGAAGAGAAAAATCCCAACTTGAAAGATAAAGAGAAAGTGGCAGAAAAAATTGGCGTTAGTGCAGTTATTTTTAATGATTTGAAAAATGACCGTAATTTAGATATCGAATTTAACTTAGAACAGATGTTAAGTTATGAAGGTTTAACAGGACCATACTTGCAGTATAGCAGTGTTAGAATTTATTCTATTTTGAAAAACCAAGAGATAGGTAAAGAAAAAGACATAGAATTATACGAAGATGATATTGCTTATGAACTTATTTTAGAATTATCTAAGTTTAGTGAAGTGTTAATAAGAGCGGTTAATGAAAATGCTCCTTTTGTAATAAGTAGATACCTACTTAACTTAGCAAAAGTGTTTAATCAGTTTTATGCTAACCATCAAGTGTTAGTAGAAGATGAAAAAAGAAGAAACGCAAACCTAACTTTAATTAAAGCTGTTAGAATAGTTTTAAATGAAGGAATGCGTTTATTAGGTATGTCTATATTAGATGAGATGTAATATATGAATGAAGAAAGAAGCAGCAAGAAGAAACTAATAGCGAATATAATATTTTTCCTTATTGTAATAATTGTCTTAGGAGTTATTATATTTAATATTAACGACATAAATGAAATAATAAACCATACTAAGACAGCTAAGATAGGTTATCTTATTATTGCGGTAGTTTTAGTATTAATACATATGACTTTAACTAATTTAAGTTTGTATGCTATCCAAAGCAAGGTAGAAAACAGTCTACCTTTTTGGCCTGCAATGCATATCGCAAATACTGAACATTTATTTAATGCGATTACACCATTTTCTTCAGGCGGACAACCAATCCAAGCTTATTATTTGATAAAAAACGGATTGAGTGGCGATGAATCTATGAGTGTTTTAGTTGTGAATTTTATTGTGTATCAATTTATTTTGACGATATTTTCAACTACAGGTCTAATCATTTATTTTAGTCGTATATATGAGACAATAAGTCAATATGCATTTATTATTGTTGTAGGGTTTGTAATAAACACTATAATATTAGTAGGATTAATATTAGTTGCGACAGTTGATGGTTTTAAAAGGTTGTTAAGAGGTTTTTTTAGATTGTTAGGGAAAATCAAGTTTTTAAACAAACCTATGACAAAATTGGAAGAAAAGACTTTTACCTTTGTAGAAAGATTTCAGAAAGGTGCTAAATATCTGTTGTATAACAAAAAGGTTTTATTTGATATAATATTATTAAGGGTAATAGATTTAATAGTATTTTATTCAATACCAGTATTTATTTTTTCAGCATTACATGTAGAAGTCGCAGATGTTTGGTTCGTTATTTTTATGACAGCATTCTCATGCACATTTATGTTATGGGTACCAACACCAGGAGCATCAGGTGGGGTAGAGTGGGCTTTTACGATGTTGTTTGTAGGAGTTATTGCTAACTCTAGTGTAGTTGTAACTACGATGTTGTTTTGGCGTGGTATTACTTACTTTTTACCATTAATACTTGGATTTTTTTCATATTTAATAATAAGAAGGAGAGGTGAAACGGTATGCGAATAGGTATTCTTGCAGATTCTTATATGCCATATATGAGCGGAGTGTCAACATCAATTCATATCTTAGCAGAAGGTTTGATTGAGGAAGGACATGAGGTTTTTATAATTACTCCTAAATATAAAGGCTATAAAGTGTATGATAAAGATTATGATTATATAAAAAGAGTCAGTGGCGGAATTGTTTTACCAAAAAAGGGTGTTAGATTTTTAAAGTATATTCCTTTTGTTGGTCGTTATGTGAGAAAACTTAAAAAACTTAATCTTGATATAATTCATTTTCATACCGAATTATCAATGGGAAAATTAGCGATTAAGGCTAGAAGAAGATTAGGAATCCCGCTTGTTTATACAGTTCATACGATGTATGAAGAATATTTGCATTTTGTTTCAAAGAAACTAGCCAAGACTTTCCGCAAACCTATGATGAGAATAGTTAAACGAATAATGAGAAAGCACATCTTGAATTCTAATGAGATAATCGTTCCATCTCAAAAGATTAAAGATCTAATGTTATCTTATAACATCAATAGAGAGTATAATATTGTTCCAACAGGAATTCATTTAGATGTATTTAAAGAAGAATCACACAAAAAAGAAGATGTTTTAAACTTGAGAAAAGAATTAGGATTAAAAGAAGATGATTTTGTTTGTTTATTTGTTGGTCGTGTTAGTTTAGAAAAAGGTATTGACAAACTTATTGATGGCTTTAAAGAAATAAACAAAGATGATATTAAGTTCGTAATAATTGGTGGCGGACCACACTTTAAAGATATTAAAGAAAGAGTAGAAAAAGAAGGCTTAAAAGATAAGATTATTTTCACAGGAATCGTTCCGTGGGAAGATATTGGTTTATATTATCAGTTAGGAGATGTTTTCTTAAACGCAAGTATAAGTGAAACGCAAGGCTTAGCTTATATTGAAGCACTAGCTTCAGGCCAACCATTAATTGTTAAATATGATAAGGTTTTAGAAAATGTTGTTATAGATGGCGAAAACGGATTATTCTTTCATGAAGTTCCAGAACTAACAGAAAACATTTTAAAACTATATAACGATAAAGAACTATACAATAAAATAAAAGCGAACACATTAAAATCAGTCTTAAAATACGAAGATAAAGTGTTTGTCAAAAATGTTTTAGAAGTATATAAAAAAGCAATCAATCAATAATAATTGTCCCTGAGTGTCGAAATTGGTATACGAACTTGACTCAAAATCAAGCGCTCTAACGAGCATGCCGGTTCGAGTCCGGCCTCAGGGACCATATAACACTAAATGGTTTGATACAAAAGCGAATTACCATTCGCCCATGTATCATGCCTTTTTTTCATACTGAAAGGGAAGTTTCTCCTATGTTCCAAAATCAGTTGAATTATTAAAATCGTTATTAAAACTATAAATCAGTTGATATTTGCACTTTCCATTTTCACATTTTAGTTATCTTTTTAGTCATTTAGGGTCTACACTCCTGTTTGAAATAAACTTATTTGCAGATAAACAAAAATAGTAATCAAAGATGGAGATTCATGGTAAATTTGAAAAAAGACGGGAAAATAGCAACTTATGTGTAGATAAGTTTTGGGGATAACCCTTATTTTTGGCGTGGTACACGTGGTAAAATAATTACAGCAAAAAAAATTATAACATAGAAATATCTGTTT
>DUNK01000016.1 GCA_012839355.1 Acholeplasma sp. | reverse complement strand
CATTAAAACTCACCTCCATTTATTTTGATTTTATCATTGATTAGTAATTTTTGCCATGTATAAAGTGAATTTATTAAAAATATCTAGAGTTAGTTTATATTTTTCTATTAATTTGTTGAATTTATTATTCTTTTCAAAATAAAAATCGCAATATTTTCGAATAGCCTCTTAATTGAATACTAATAAATCTCGAATAGCCTTTTAAATGAAACGCTAAAAACTACTAAAAAACTCGAATAGCCTCTTAAATGAAAAAGTGATGCATTATCTAAACACATACCCAACCATTCAGAAGGGATTCGAAAAATATATAAAAAAAGAGGTTTTTAGTCGAATATTGACCAAAACAACCCCTAATAATGAAAAAATGCTATGTTTTACCATAGCATTTTCTTAACTTTAAAGTGGCGATGCAGGAGGGATTCGAACCCCCGACCGACGGCTTAGAAGGCCGTTGCTCTATCCAGCTGAGCTACTGCACCAAATTTACGCGCAAAACCATTATAACCCAAACCACAGCCTTTGTAAAGACTTTTCATTCATCTTTTCTTTAATTTTTTGCGTTGTTATTTTCTTCTCTTTTTAAAATAAAAAAGGTGACTCGCACCCTTCTTATTTTAACTTACCGAGCGAAGTTATTTTTCTTAAAATTCTAAATAGTACAGCTGTATCTCTCTCACCTAAATGATCAATAATTGTTTGCATACAAGAATAATAACTATCGCTAATAGCGTTAATATAGTTTCTGCCTTTTTCTGTTAGTAATACATAATTAACTCTTTGATCTTTTTCTGATTCTCTTCTAGTTAAATAACCTTCATCAACTAAACTATTCATCTTATGTGTAATTGCTGGTAGTGTTACTTCTAACCTTTGGGCTATTTCTGATGGTTTAATTCCATCTTCTGGGCCAAACCAAACAGAAAACAATAAAGTAATATCAGCATTTGATAACTCATGTTTTTTGTGTTTATAAACGCCCATTTTTCTTAAATCTAACAATAGTCGCTCTAAAGTTTGTGCTTTCATAAGTTCTTTTTTCATTTAATCAACTCCACTTTCCTTTAATATTATAACTTTATCATTTTACAATGTAAAACGATTAGCAGTTGGCAATTGTAAATTTTTAATTGCCTGTAAATAAATGTTTATTTCTTGCTTGATTTGTTCTAATTTTTCACCCTCATAATGTGGGACTTTTCGTTTGAGTTTAGTAATTTTATTTTTGTAATATGGAATAGATTCTTTTTTAGTTTTTAAAATCGGTCCTAAAATTATATCTTCTTCACTTAACTTCTCGCTTGCAAAAATAGTTTTAATAAAAACATAAAACTTTTTGTCAAATACTAATTCTTCTCCAATTATTTTATAGCCTGAATCGCTTAAAAACTTTCTAAATGCTTCAATTTCGCTTTGAACACCAAAGACATAAAACTTTGGTCGCTTATGTGGCTTTTCTAGTATTTCTCTAATTGTATTATACCCTAAACCGGTGATATTAACAACATTATACCCTTCATTTACATTATTAAATCCATCTGTTTGGATGAATTTAACTTTGTCTAATAAACCAGCATTACTAATATTTAAATATGCCCTTTTTAGTGGCCCTTCATTAATATCAGTTGCGATAGCCTTTTTTATATAGCCCCTTTTAAAGGCTTCAATAATAACCTCTCCATGATCAGTGCCAATGTCTAAAAGAACATCGCCACCTTTAATCATTTCGACAATACGATTAATGCGCATTAGTTTTCGTTAAAATCTCGAAGTTTTTTCTGTCTTGAAGGTTGTCTAAGTTTTCTTAATGCTTTACCTTCTATTTGACGGATTCTTTCACGCGTAACGCCAAACTCTTTACCAACCTCTTCAAGAGTATGTGTCTTACCATCTAAAAGACCATAACGCAGTCTTAAAACTTTCTCTTCTCTATCCGTTAATGTTTCTAACACTTCATCCAAAGCTTTTTTAATCCATTCTTGAACTGCAGTTTCGTGTGGAGTTAAAGTGTTTGTATCGCTAATAAAATCTCCTAAACTTGAATCTTCTTCTTCACCGATTGGTGCTTCTAAACTAATCGGTTCTTGAGCAATTCTTTGGATTTGCTGAACTCTCTCTGCTGAAATTTCCATCTTTTCGCCAATTTCTTGAGCGGTTGGTTCACGTGATAATTCTTGAACTAATTGTCTTTGTGTTCTAACTAATTTGTTAATTGTTTCTACCATATGAACTGGGATTCTAATTGTTCTTGCTTGATCGGCAACAGCACGTGTGATTGCTTGTCTAATCCACCATGTGGCATACGTAGAAAACTTAAATCCTTTTGTATAATCAAACTTATCAACAGCTCTAATTAACCCCATATTGCCTTCTTGAATTAAATCTAAAAACTGCATTCCTCTACCTACATATCTTTTCGCAATACTTACAACTAATCGATAGTTAGATTCAATCATTTTATTTTTAGCTTGTAAGCCGTCTTCGTTCATCTGTTCTAGTTGAACTCTTTCAGCGTCAGGAATTTCTCTGCCTGTTTCTTTTATTTCTGCTAATTGTTCTTTAGCATATCTTCCTTCTTCCATTCTAATTGCTAAATTCACTTCTTCATCAGCACTTAAAAGCGGAATTCTCCCTATTTCTTTTAAATACATTCTCACAGGGTCATCAATTCTAATATATGCAGGCATTTTCTCTATTTCTTCTAACTCTCTATCTTCAATTAATTCTACATCCATACTTGTTAAACTTAACTCATCTAAGTTGACTTCAACCATATCATCATCATCGTAAAGCGAATCATCAAAAGAAAGGTCATCATCAAAATCGAAGCTTTGAATTTCTCTTTCTATATGAATCCCCTCTTCAATAAGATCCTCATAAACTTGATTGTATAATTCAACTGAATCTTTTGTATATTCTTTAATATCTTCATTATCTAAATAGCCATTATTATCAACGGCCTTTTTTATCAATTCTTTAACTATCTTCGCGCTTGTCATTCTTTCCACCTCTTTATTTATCAAACAAAACTACTTAAATGTATTTCTAGTTTTAGTTCTTCTTCCCCAACTTTTTCATTTTTTCTTCTTTTAATTTCTCTATCAAAATCGTTTTTTGATAACTTTCTTCTTCTTTTTGTATTTCTTCTTTTAATTCTAAATAACCTTTTTTGTTAACTACATCTTTAACTATTTTAATTTGTTGTTCAATATCTTTCTCCTCAAAAATAAACCCTTGTTTATAGTCAATTGACTGATATATTTCATTTAATAAAGCTAAAACCTCATCACTATTTTCTTCTTCTTTTACGAGTGCGGTAAATATTTCTTCGTCAAAACTATCATGTTCAGTATAGTACTTATATTGTAAAATCGTTCTTAATCTAAATGCTCTTATATCGCATACATAGCTTGAGCCCAACTCTTGTTCAATTTTACTAGCAAGGCCTTTATCTCTAAACATACTAATTAAAAGTTGTCTTTCCGCAATATAATATTTTGGCGGCAAAGTGCTTTTGTCTTTTTTAACAACTTCTTTTTTGATAACTGCTTTTTTAACGCCTCTTAATATTTCATTAGTTAAACTACTAACTGACACATTTAAATCTTCGCTTAATCTCTTTAAATATAATTCTTTAACTGACTGCGAAGCACCAACTAACATGTCTCTAGTTGCACCTTTTAAAATGCTGGCATCATTAGTGTTTTTTAAATTAAGATGTTCTTTTGTTGCATTATAAATAAACTCATACTGATCTTTTAATTCGCTTTTATAAAGTTTTAAATATTTTTCTTTCCCGTAGGTTTGATAATAATCATCCGGATCTAAGCCTTCTTTAATCTTTAATACATCAATTCGCATTTTTGTCTCTTTGAAGACTTCAATCGCTTTAATCGCAGCATTCACGCCAGCGTTATCTCCATCAAACGCTAAAATAACTCTATCAGTGTAATTTTCTAATAGTTTAGCATGATTTATTGTCAGTGCTGTTCCCATTGTAGCGATAGTATTTTTAAGTCCTGCTTCATAAGAACTAATACAATCAAAGAACCCTTCATGTATTATAACATAGCCTTGTTTTCTAATATCGCCTAAGGCTTCATATAAATGATACAATACTTCACTTTTATTAAATATCTTTGAATCAGCACTATTATAATACTTTGGTGATTTATCACCTAATGCTCTACCACTAAACCCGACAACTCTACCATCAATATTAGTAATAGGAAACATTATTCTTTCATTAAAAAAGTCTTTATACTCATTATCTCTTAAATTAACTATACCACTATTAAGCATTTCCTCTTCTGTAAAGTTTTTTTTCTTTAAGAGTTTATATATGGCATTATTTTTAGGTGAAAGGCCAATTTGAAAATGATTAATTGTCTCATCTTTTAATTTTCGTTCTTTTAAATAATTTAATGCTGCAACACCTAACTTTGAGTTTTTTAATGTGTATTGATAAAACTTATTAACTTCTTCTAATATCTCATGCTCAGGTAAACTAGGTCTAGTATTAGCCTTCTTAAAATTTACCTTTATCCCTAATGGTTCAGCTAGTGCTGCAACTGCTTGGTTAAATGTAACATGATTAATCTCTTGATAAAACTTAATCGGTCCACCACCAACACCACAAGAAAAGCATTTAAAAAAGTTCATTTCCGGATTTACTGACATACTCGGATCACTATCATCATGAAAAGGACATAAACCAAAATAGTTCTTTCCTCTTCTTTCTAATTTGACATAAGAAGAAACAAGCGCAACTATATCGGTTTTATTATTAATTTCATCAATAACTTTTCTCATTACGCTTATCTCCCTTCACTTTTAATTAAAATGCGATTTTTTTGTTAATATAACTAACTACCTCATCTAAACTTATTCTTATTTGTTCCATCGTATCTCTATCTCGCAATGTTACAGTATTATCTTCTAATGTTTGATCATCAATCGTTAAACAGTATGGCGTACCAACTTGATCTTGACGACGATATCTACGACCAATTGTTTGCGTAACGTCTGTAGTAACACTGAAGTGTTTAGATAGTTGTTTAAATATTTCTTCTGCCTTATCATTATGTTTCTTTCTAATAAGTGGTAGTATCGCAACTTTATGTGGAGCTAAATATGGATGGATTTTTAAAACTATTCTTTCAGTGCCCTCTTCTAATATTTCTTCAGCATAACTTTCAAATAAAATTGCTAACAATAATCTGTTAAGACCTAAACTTGGTTCAACTACATAAGGGATATATTTATCATTAGTTTCAGGGTCTAAATACTCCATCGCTTCACCACTATGTTCTTGGTGAGATGATAAATCAAAGTTTGTTCTAGATGCTATTCCCCATAACTCATCAAAACCCCAAGGATATTTATACAAAATATCAATTGTTTTATTAGAATAATGTGATAGTTCTTCTTTTCCATGTTCGTGTAAGTCTATATGTTCTTTTTTAATGCCTAAATCATATAAAAAGTTTTTCATCTCGTTTAGCCAATAATCAAACCATTCCATCTCTGTTCCTGGTTCACAGAAAAATTCTTGTTCCATCTGTTCGAACTCTCTCGTTCTAAAGATAAAGTTTCCTGGCGTTATTTCATTTCTAAACGCTTTACCAATTTGACATACACCAAAAGGAATCTTTCTTCTTGTTGTTCTTAAGATGTTTTTAAAGTTTACAAATATTCCTTGTGCCGTCTCTGGTCTTAAAAAGATTTCATTGCTAGTATCTTCAATCGGTCCTTGATGCGTTTTAAACATCAAATTAAATCTGCGAATTTCTGTCCACTCTAACTTCCCACAATTAGGACACTTAATTTTATTATTCAGCAAATAATCATAAAGTTCTTCATAACTAAGTGAATCAGCATTAACGCTTGGATCAAAATCATTAATTAGTTTATCCGCTCTAAATCTATTTTGACAACCTCTACATTCAGTTAAAGGATCAACGAACCCACCTAAATGTCCTGATGCTTCCCAAATTCTTTTATTCAACAAGATTGAAGAATCTAATAAAACATTGTATGGACTTTCTGTAACAAATCTTTTTATCCATGCATCTCTTATATTATTTTTAAGCAAACTTCCTAACGGACCATAATCCCAAGTATTCGCAAGACCTCCATATATCTCACTTCCTTGATAAATATAGCCTGTAAGTTTAGCATAATTAACTAATTTTTCTAATGTCATCTATATCTCCTTCTATATTCCTTTTATTTCATAATCTAAATGATACTTATAATACGCCTTTATAAACTCAAATAACTTATAAAGTATTTCTTTTTCAATATTAATCTCTTCTTTTCCATAATAAATTAATTTTAAATATGTAGTTAAAGTTAAATCTAAATCAAGGCTCAAACTTTCTTCTTCCTTAACCGTTCTTCCCAACATTAAATTAAAACCTTTAACTCCTTCATTATGAAATGTTAATCGATAGCCCAGTGAATAAGTAAGTTTCACTAATAAACTTAAATACGCTAACTCTAAATCTTCATATTCTAATAAGTTAACTACTAAATTAAACAATCTATCTTGGTGTTCTAAGTTAATGAATAACTTATCTATTACATTTAACAATTTACTTACAATTATAAATGTCTGATAGTCTTTTTTCAAGTTTTCATAACTATTAACTAATTTTCCTTTTTTTAGCGTTTGCATCGGCTTATCAGGATTTAGCTCAACACTAATTAAATTCAAATTATCAGCTAGATGAAAAAAGTTGTTTTTATAGTTCTTTACTCCTTTCGCAACTAAAGTATATTTACCTAGTGGCGTATAGATATAAAGTAGTTTAGAACTTTCACCATAATCTTGTACCTTGTAGATTAAAGCCTGACTATTCATAACCTAATCCTTGTAGATTTGTTTGTTTTTGTCGCCAGTTTTTAATTACTTTAACCCATAACTCTAGATGAACTTTCGTCCCTAAAGTTTTATTGATATCTTTTCTCGCATCCGTTCCTATTTTTTTAATCATCTGTCCACCTTTACCAATTAAGATATTCTTTTGGCTTGGTCTTTCAACAATAATACTAGCATATAAATTATATACCCCGTCTTTCATCTCGGCATAATCAACAATTACTGCAACCGAATGCGGAACTTCTTCTTGTGTGTGATATAACACTTTTTCACGAATTAACTCGCTCATTCTTGTGAAATCTGATTGAGTTGTTGTTTGTTCTTCAGGATAAAAGACTTCGTTTTCTTCTAACAATTCTTCAACATCTTCTAACAAGTGTTCAATATGAGTCCCTTCCAATGAACTAATTGGATAAACACCATAAAAGTCATATTGACCAAGATAGGAAACAATAATATCATCAACACTTGAACGGCTTTTTAATAAATCAATCTTATTTATCACAAGTAAAACTTTCGCTTCAATGTTTTGGAAGTGTTTAATAACATGATATTCAGCCGGCTTATAAACATCATCAACCATATAAAGGATTAAATCAACGCCTTTAATTGCACCGATTGCTTGCTCATCTAAATATTCACCCAAAGCATGTCTAGGCTTATGAATTCCTGGCGTATCAACAAAGATTATTTGTGATGTATCTGTGTTTCTAATTCCTAAGATTTGGTTTCTTGTTGTTTGAGGTTTATCGCTAGTAATCGCCACCTTTTCGCCAATTAAATAATTTAATAATGTGCTTTTACCAACATTAGGTCTTCCTACTATACCTACAAACCCAACCTTTTTTTTACTCATAATTCAACCTCTTTAAATGAACATGGCAATAAATCATTTATTTTTACTTCTTTAACTTTTTCCTTTGTGTTTCCTAAATAGATAGGGACATCTTCATTTATTAACTCAATCATCACTTGTCTACATGCCCCACACGGACTTACAACATCTTTCGTATCAGCAACTATCGCAATCGCTATAATATCATCTTTTTTATAACCTTGACTATACGCACTAAAAAGGGCGCTCCTTTCAGCACAATTAGTAAGCCCATAACTAACATTCTCAACATTTGTCCCATGGACTACCTTACCATCTTTTAATAAAACGGCCGCTCCTACCGCAAATTTTGAATATGGACTATAACTATTTTTTCTCGCTTTAATTGCTTCTTTAATTAATTTATTCATCATTTATCCCTTCTTAAATTAACTCTCGTTAAAATTTCTTCAGTAAGTTCGTTCATCTTTTTTTCTTCTTCAACTGTCTCATGAATATATCCTTTTAAATGCAAATAACCATGAACAGCCAGAAAGCCAATTTCTCTATTTAAACTATGATTATACATAACTGCTTGAGATTCTGCTTTATCGACTGCAATAAAAACATCACCTAAATAGTCTTCCTCATCACTTGGAAAACTTAACACATCTGTAACTTCATTAATTTTTCTATATGTACTATTTAACTTTTTAATTTGTTCATCACTTACAAAAATTACTGAAAAGCTACCCTTATCATCTACATTTTTAAAGATTTCCCTTAAAAGTTTTTTATATTCTTTTAAGTCTCTATCTGTTTCATTAAAAATCTCTACATTAATCAAAGATTATCGTACCTCTCTAAAATCTTTTGGACAAGCGGGTTTCTTACCACATCTAAACGTTTAAATCTCACAACTTTAATATTAGGTACATCTTTTAAAATCTCTAACGCTTGAATTAACCCTGATTTACGACCACTAGGTAAATCTACTTGCGAAGGGTCGCCAGTAATAACCATCGTTGAATTAAACCCTAATCTCGTCAAAAACATCTTCATTTGCATAGTTGTAGTGTTTTGGGCCTCATCTAAAATAATAAAGGCATTCTCTAACGTCTTACCACGCATATATGCAAGTGGTGCTATCTCAATAACTCCACTTTCTAATAATTTGTTAGTAGTCTCTAAACCTAAAAAGTCATATAACGCATCATATAAAGGCCTTAAATAAGGATCAATTTTTTCTTTCAAATCTCCTGGTAAATAACCTAAATATTCTCCCGCTTCAACTGCTGGTCTAGTTAAGATTAACTTGTTAATTTTATTTTGTTTTAAGTGTTTGACTGCCATCGCTACAGCTAAGTATGTTTTACCTGTACCAGCAGGACCAACACCAAAAATTAACTCTTCTTGATCTATCGTTCTCACATATAAACCCTGCGTAAATGTTTCAGGATAAATCGGCTTACCATCAGCTTTTTTCATTAACATCTTTCGATTAGAAAAAAAGTCTATAACATTATCTAACTTATCTTCTATTCTTAACTTAATTAGATACATTACTTCTCTTTGAGTTAATGATATCTTCGTAGATAACTCTTCCATTTTTTCTAAAACATCATGAATTATTTCTTTTTCTTCAAGAGATGCATTAGTATAAAATGTATCTTTATCCAAAATTAAATCAATCTCAAAATAAGATTTAATAACTTCAATATTCGCATCAAAGTTACCTAAAATGTTATAGATGTATTTTAAATCTTTTAATTTGTAAACCATTTTCAACTAATATCACTTCCTTTATTATTATACCATAATAATCTTTATTTTTAAGTAAAAAAATACCTTTAAAATAAATGGCTTTAAAGGTATTTAACTTATTCTTGTTTTTTGAACAACTTTTTTTGCTTCTTTTGACTAAACAACTAGTTTGACTATGTTTACTCCGCCCGCTAAAATTCCAAAAATTCCAGCAATAATTAATGGCCATGCAACATATCGGTGTTTATCAATTGTTGTAGGGAATACAAATATTAAGATTCCGCCAACTATTAATAAAATAGCAGCGATTAAAGAAAACATTTTGTCATCTTTAACAAATGGTAAAACTACTCCTGCCACTAGTAATAGTATTGCAATAAACCCTAATACATTGAAGTCCATGCCATCTTCTATACCGAATATAATTTTAAATCCGGAACCAGGAACATTTAAGTTTTCACCCATAACTAACGCTGGTTCAACAAACATTAGTACTAAAGCTAACACAACTAGAGCCAAGCTTATAAACGGTGCATACTTTTTCAAATTTTTCATAGTTTTTCTCCTTTTCGTTTTCTTTATTGTATCATTTTTTTTAACTATTTTCAATATTGTGTGTGTTTTTTTATATTTACAATATAAGGTTAAAAAAAGGCCTTTACAAAGCCTTTTTCATTTATTAGTATTTACGACCTTTACGTTTAAGCTTTTTGCTTTCGCTTGGCTTCATGTAATATTTTCTTTTACGAGCCTCCTGAAGGGTGCCAGAACGAGAAACGTTTCGTTTAAAACGACGTAGTGCATCTTCAATACTTTCTGATTCTTTTACAACGATTTTTGACATGTCAAGCCTCCCTTCCAACACGTTTATTTGCTTAAAAAGCCAATAACATTATATAGCATAATGCATTTTTTGTAAAGTTATATTTACTTAAACTTTGTTTCTATTCCGTGTTATACTAATGGTAGGGAGGCAATATAATATGAAAATTAAAGTTTTCGATACTCACACTGATATATTATTTGATGTTTACACTAGCAGTTTAAAAGGCGATTTAAATCGCTTTAATAATTATCATTTGCCGCAACTAAAAGGCAATATTAACGGCGGCATATGGACGTTTTATTCCCCAAAAGAGTTTGATTTGCTTCCTGTTTTAGAAGTTAGTTTAAAACTAATTGATACAAAAGGGTTTGATGTCATCTTAGGCCTAGAAGGGTTAAGAAACTTAAAAAGCATTGATGATATGCAAAAAATTTATGATTTAGGTTTTAGACACGCAATGCTCACTTGGAACGAAGAAAATTATTATGCTACAGGCGTCAAAGGCCCTAAAGATAGAGGCGTAACAGAAAAAGGTTATGAACTTTTAGACTTTATGATTAGCCACGATATGATTATTGATTTATCACACTTAAACGAAAAATCATTCTATGATGTCTTAAACTACACCAACAAAAATATCATCTGCTCCCACAGCAATCTAAAGAAGTTTTGCAACCACGATAGAAATCTAACAAATGATCAACTTCACCGCTTAAAAGAGGCCGATGCACTACTTTGTTTAACTCTTGTTGGTATTTTTATTAGCGAAAATGATGATATGAAAAACTTAGATAACTTTCTTCTTCACATAAGAGAAGCTATTAATATTATGGGAATTGATAATGTTTGTTTTGGTTATGACTTCATGGATTATTTTAATCCTCCTAAGACAATGAATATTGAAGAAGTTCAAAACGCTAGTGAAATTAATAACTTCTTAAACTTTCTAAAAGATTCAGGTTTTTCCAGTGAAGAGATTGAAAAAATGACTTACTATAACTTTTATAATCGTTTTAAAAGACATATAGTTAAATAGTTTTATTAAAGTAAAAAGGTGTCAATTGACACCTTTTTTATTGTTTCTTACTAAATATTGTTGTTATTTTAGGCAAGTATTTCTTTTCGCCAAAAATAAAAATACTATCATCTGGCATTAAAACACTATCCTTTGATGGGATAATTAATTCTTCTTCTCTCTTAATTAAAAGAATATTCATGTTATATTTGTTTCTTGAATCTAAATCAATTAAATTTAATGGTTCAAAATTACTACTTATTTTAATTTTAAAAACATCATAATTATCAACAATATTAAAATAATCAACAACGTTGTTTGCAGCAATTCTATTAGCTAATCTTTCGCTTGCTACTTGTAGTGGATAAATAACTTCTGTTGCCCCAACAAGACTTAATATTTCGCCATATGATTCTTCATCCGCACGAGCGATAATTGTTTCAATTCCTAAATTTCTTAGTTTATTAATTGTTACGATACTAATCGTTAAATTATTAATATCATTTTGTCCTATCGCTACTACCGCTATATCAACATTAGCAATTCCTGCTTCTTTTAAAGAATCTTCATCAGTTGAATCTGCAATAAACGCATTAGGTATTACTTCAATTGCTTTTTTAACCGATTCTTTATCTTTATCAATCGCCACTAAATCAACATTAAGTTTACTTAACTGTTCAACTAATGTTAATCCAAATCTACTCAAGCCAATTACAGCTATACTTTTTTTCATAATTTCACCTAACCAATCATTACTTTCTCTTCTATATATTCTACATTATGGAAATCTTTTTTATACCATTTATTATTAAATATGCTTAATAATGTTAAAGGGCCAACCCTTCCAGCAAACATTAAGAGAGCTAATATCGCCCTTGAACCACCATGTAAAGTAAGCAGTGTGCCATTTGTTAATCCTGTGTTGGAAAAAGCCGCCACTGACTCAAAAACCACATTTTCAAATGTTACATTATCTATTAATAAAATCACTATCATTACGAATGTTATTAACAGCAGTGCGGCAGTTAATAATAGGCTTGCTTTTTCTCTTGATGCTGTATCAATTAATCTTTTACTTGTTACTACTTGTCTTCCTGTTGAAAAACTACTCACACCTTTAACCAAGGTATAAAAGGTAGTAACTTTTATGCCTCCAGCAGTTGAGGAAGGAGCACCACCAATAAACATTAAAATTATTAACACTAGCGTTGTTAGTGCTGAGATGTTTGCGGTGTTTATTGTCGAGAAACCTGCCGTTCTTGCAGTAACACTTAAAAAGATTGCTTCAAGCCAAGAAAGTGATCCTCCATTATGTTCACTTATCTTAAAGATTAACATCCCAAAAACCCACAAAACTAAATTAACCTTTAAAACTATTTTTGAATGAATTGATAGTTTTCTTAAACTTCTTTTTTCGTATATATCATTAACTACAATAAATCCTAATCCACCCATCATAATCATTATCATAGTATTTATGTTTAGTAGCCAATCATTATTAAATGCTTGTAGGCTTTTATTTCCTAATAAATCAAAACCAGCATTATTAAAACTACTTATAGCATGAAAAGCACTTATTCCTACTGCCTTCAAAACATCATACCTACCAACAAAAACAAACAAGTTAACAACAAAAGCGATAAACTCCATTATAAATGTATAGATAACTATTCTTTTTACTAACTTTACCATTCCTGATAAATTATCTTGATTAAATGTTTCTTTAATTAATACTCTATCACCAATCCCAATATTAACCCCTATCAAATACATTATAAAAACAGAAAATGTTACAACGCTCAAACCACCTATTTGGACTAACACTATTAACACTATTTTTCCAAACAAAGTTAAAGTTACAGATAAATCAGCAACTGGACTCAAACCTGTATTTGTTACAGCTGATGTTGCTAAGAAAAAGGAATCAACAAAGTTTAAAGCACCTCTACTTGCTTGCGAGATTGGTAAAAAAAGCAAGATTGTCCCTACTAAAATTAAACTTAAAAATGATGCCACAATTATTAAATACGGTGATACTTTTTTCATAAACATCCACTTCTTATTTTTATATACATGTATTATAATTCCTACTATGCTTTTATGCAAGAAAAGAACTTGTAAAATAAAAGAGACTGCAAAAAAACTTACAGTCTCTACTTTTATTATTTAAACTTTATTCAGCCCATTTAGCATAAACAATAATGTTACCTGTTCTACCTGCTTCTATGCTTGAAATTGGGTTTGTACATTCACTATCAAGATACCAACCTAAAAACTGTTTTTCTCCTGTTGCAAGAGGCAAAGTGAAACTATCTAAAACTGTATATGTTTTATGAGTTGTTGGCATTTGATAACTAAACGATGCACCACCTGAAATAACTGTCTTTTTAGGTAGTGTATCAAACGCCGGAATTGATGTTCCTTGTTGCCATTGATGGAATCTAAACATAATTTGAACTCTTCCGCCAGAAGCGTGATTATAGCCTCTGTCATATGCGGTATATGCCGTAAGCATGACATTTAAGAACCATCCATCAAACTGCTCATACTTAACTTTATATGGCATTGTGTTTAAGAAATAATCATTAGTTTCTTCCATAATTACAGCCACATCAGATGGTCTATTAAATGGTTTATAAATTAAGTTCCCAAATGTTTTTTCAAAGACACATTTATCCACTGCCTTTAAATCTGCAACACCGCTAATTGTTGATTCTTGTCCGTTTAAATTAACCTTCACAGTTGCGCCTGTAACTGTTACCGAACTTAAGTTTTTACCATAGTTTAATAGCCACTGATAAAAATCATCATAAAACTCATCTAACATTGCTGCTTTACTTGCAAACGAAACTAACTCAGTCGTATAAACGTTAGGGTCGTAAGTAATTGTATAAGTTTCAATTTGATATTGCGCAGTAACTGTTAAATTGCTCATAACAACTGTAAAACTCTTATCCCAACCTGTAAATGTATAACCTGTTCTTGTTGGGTTTGTAGGTGGAAGTGCTGCACTTCCTTCTTCAACATTAACTGTTTTTAAAACTGTTCCATTCCAATCTTCAAATACAACTTCATATATATCTTTTGGTTCTGTGCTTGATTCTGGAAGTGTTAAATTACTCATAATTTGCCAGTCACAAGTGACATAATCAACACCACGATTAATCCAACTTTGAACTACATTATAATCTTGCCACTGGTTAAATGTATATACTGCAACTTTAAGGTTGTTCGCTTTATATTGTGCAATATAGGCATCAGTATTAGTTCCAGTAATATTAGCACTAACATCTAAATTATTAGTTATACATCTTTGTAGTACTGCGTCGCTATCCATCGAAGTTACCAAATATTGACATGGAATATATCCATAACCGTTGTTTCTTGTCCAAATTAAACAATTATATTGTGAACCTAAGAAAATAACATCATTTAACATTCCAGTTGATGAAATAACACTCATTAATGCTGGCATTCTGCTTTGGTCAGTATTAGTAATTCCTGGCGAAGATTTTAATTCTATTACCGCTTTAACATTATGCTGTTTACAAATTTGTAAAAATCTTTCTAATGTAATAAGTCCTGCAGTATATGGACTATTAGTAACACTTCCGTTATTAGCAGGTATGCCTGTTTTTCTTCCTTGTGTAACTGTTACGTTTTTAAGATCTGCCCAATTTGTGTTTGCCAGTGTATAACCACCAAAAGTATCATCATGACACAAAATGAACACTCCATCTTTTGTTTGTTTCAAATCAACTTCTATCGCTTGATACTTAAGAACTTCTATTCCATACATAATTGCTTCTTCTGAGTTCATAAGTCCATAATAACTTCCAGCATGACCAATAAATGAAACATCATAGTTCCAGACAACATTAATCTTTCTTGCTAATGTTGCTGTTTTTCCGAAACTATTTGTAATCGTTAAATTTACATTCTTAATTCCGTATTCTGTAGTATCAATAGTATTACCAATAACAATATTGCTTGTTATATCACCATCATAATCATCAATAACTTTAACACCTTTTAATGGATTATAAGTTTTATTCCAATTAACATTCATTATTTCTGCATAATCGCTAGTAAACGAAAACTTAGGTGGTTCATTAGTGTTTATCACTTTAAATGTAAACACCTTTTTATAACTTGAAGTTAATGAAGCTGTTAAATTAACTGTTATTGGACCTTCTCCTAATGCTGGTGGAGTAATAACCCCTGTATTACTAAAATGAGTAGGATTGCTTGACTCCCAAGTAATAGGAAGGCCATTAATCTCACTTATTAAAGTTACGTTTGCAAGAGGCATATAATTAGCCCCACCTAATGTTGTCGCATAATGCGTTTCTAAATTTGCAAGTGCTTGATTATAATTTATATTCCATTTAGCTTTTAAAGTCATATGTTCCTTAACCCCGTTATTAAAATCCCATTTAGTATCGCCATGATACCAACCAACAAACTCTGCTACTTCTCTAGTTGGATCTGTTGGTTTAATTATTTTTTCATTATAATTTACTATTTGTGGGACAACAACTGAACCTCCATCAGAATCAAATGTTATATTATATGAATGTTTTGTCCACTTAGCATAATATAGTTTTGTTTCTGTTATGCTTGTCGTTTGAACGCTTGAAATAGATGAACCTAAATGCGATTCATTTTCATACCATCCACCATAACTATAACCTTCTCTAGCCTCTGGCGTAGGCAAAGCAATTACCGTAACAGTTGGATTATAAAATTCGTATTGTTTAAGATCCACATATTGATGTGGACCAGTTTTCACACCTTTAGAAACTTCAAAATTATCATCTACATAACGCGTTTTTGTAAAGCGGGCGAGTTCATCAATAATATTTTGAACTTCTTCTATTATCGTGCCTGATGCCATATCCATCAATATCGCAACTTGACCTACAGATCTTGTTATAGGATTGACATAAAAAGTTACATCGCTGTTGTTAACTACATAAGGTATAGCGGTAATATCATCTAAATAACCTTTAGAAGGCACACCAGTTAATACAACACTAAAACTACCATCTGCCTTTTCCCCTGGCACAACCACCTTAAATACTTCCTTACCATTAAATGACATAGCAGCTAGCGATGCTTCTAAATCAGCAACTGTTGCTGCACCTTTTAATAAATAAAATCCTTTTTCTTTAATGCCATCAGAATTTAAAACTTTGGCGTTAAACCTTAAGCCTTGAACCCCTTCTATTCTAATTGACGCTCCTTCAATAGTTTCTATATAAGAACTACCATCAGCCCTTAAAACATAACTAACAAAAAAGAAGCTACATATAGCTAACATTAAAACATTAAAAACTTTATTTAGTTTTCTCATAATTACCACCAGTTTGAATCTGACAAGTCAAAATCGACTGAACCAACACTTTGTGTTGAAACATCATACTCAAACTCAACAACTTCTAATATTGGTTTTTCATACTCTTTTCTCATTTTTCTCCCCCACATTCTTTCAAAACTAATATTGCTTACAATATTAGTATAACCCATTTAAATTAATATATCAAAACACTTTTTTATAAACACATTTTCTCCTATACTTTCGTTTAAAGTTAGATGGTGTTTGTGTTTTTTATATTTTATTGTATAATAAATATAAGAGTATATTTAGAATCGTGTATATAATTAGACATCAAGGAGAATTAGTGCTATGAAAAAAGAAACTAAAAGATATCGAAACTTTATCAAAACTGATACTGCCATTAAAAAAGCTTTGATAAAACTATATAAACAACACCGCAACATCAACAAAATAACTATTAAAGAACTTTGCGAAACCGCAAACATTTCAAGAAGTACTTTTTACCTACATTACAATGATTTAATTAGTATTTTTGAAAGTGTCGGCGATCGTTTTATTAAATCTTTAAAAACTATGATAATCGAAATGGCGAAAGATGAATTTTCGGATTTTAAACCTTATTTAGCATCAATGATTAATCTCATCAATGAATCAAATGAATTAATTAAGATTGGTTTATCATCAGAATATCCGCTGGCATACATTGATAAAATTAAAGATGAATTAGAATCGGTTATTATCAATAGTCCAATGATCAGTTCTAGATTTTCTGAGGTGCAAAAGTTAGCTGAAATTAGAATCGTTGTATCAGGGATGATTAGTTATACAATTGATTTAATCAAACAACAAGATAAAATCGATGTTGAAGAATACTCTGATTTCCTAAACGGCTTTTTACTTAGATGGGCAAGCACATTACATCTAGAATAATAATCTTTCTGTAATAAAATGAGAACACCCCCACAACTACACGATTGTGGGGGTGTTTTTTTAATTGTCAGTTTGACTAACTGTAATTCCTGCCTCTTTTAAGTGCTTGTTTTTCTTCTTTGTAACCAGCAATGTCGTCAAATTTAATTTTCATGTTGTTTGGTTTTATTCTTCCTTTCTTTTTTTTATTTTTGGCTCAAAAAAAATAAGACAATCTAATAATTAATTATATCGATCATCTTCTTCCTAAGCCTCTTTTTAAAACCACCT